>CADEDX010000305.1 GCA_902826195.1 uncultured Bradyrhizobium sp.
GGAGTTCGCCCGGGTGCTTCACGATGCGCATGCCGCGCCCGCCGCCGCCGGCGACCGCCTTGATCATGACGGGGAAGCCGATCTTCCTCGCCTCCGCCAACATCACGGCGTCGCTCTGGTCGGCGCCCTGATAGCCGGGCACGCAGGGCACGCCGGCCTTCTGCATGATGTCCTTGGCGCCGGCCTTGTTGCCCATCGCCCGGATCGCTTCCGGCGACGGTCCGATGAACACCAGCCCGGCATCGCGACAGGCCTGCGCAAAATCCTCGTTTTCGGCGAGAAAGCCGTAACCCGGGTGCACCGCGCCGGCGCCGCTGGCTTTTGCGGCGGCGATGATCGCGTCGGTCCGCAGGTAGGACTGCGCCGGCAGCGATTCGCCGATCAGCACCGCGGAATCGGCTTCGCGGACATGCAGCGCATCGCGGTCGGCATCCGAACAGACGGCGACGACCCCGTAACCCAGCCGGCGCGCGGTCCGCATGATCCGCACGGCGATCTCGCCGCGGTTGGCGACGAGAATTTTGAAGAACGGCGTCCGCTTCATCATTTCGTCGCTCATGGCCGGGCGACCGAGAACTGCATGCGCTGCGGCGTGCGCGCCTCGGCCTCGCCGCAAATCGCCAGCACTTCGGCGAGTACGCTTCTTGTATCGCGCGGATCGATCACGCCATCGTCGAGCACGCGGGCGCTGGTCGAGAATACGTCCATTTGGCCGTCGAATACGCAGGTGATCTGCGCTTTCATGGCGTCGAGCTTTTCCTTTTCGATCGGCTTGCCGCGCCGCGCCGCAGCGGCCTCGGTCACGATCGCCATGGTTTCCGCCGCCTGCTCGCCGCCCATCACGGCGGTCCGGGCGTTGGGCCAGGAGAAGCAGAAGCGCGGATGAAAGCCACGCCCGCACATACCGTAATTGCCGGCGCCGAACGACGCGCCGCAATAGAGCGTGATCTGCGGCACCGTCGCCGAGGTCACCGCCTGGATCATTTTTGAGCCGTGCTTGATCATGCCGGCTTCCTCATAGGCCTTGCCCACCATGTAGCCGGTGGTGTTATTCATGTAGAGGATCGGCGTACGCGACTGACAGCAGACCTGAATGAAATGCGTCGCCTTGTTGGCGCCGGGAACGTCGAGCGGGCCGTTGTTGGTGATAATGCCGATCGCCTGCCCCTCGATCCGGGCGTGGCCGCATATGGTCGCGGGGCCGTAATTGGCACCGAACTCGGTGAAGTCGGAATCATCGACAAAGCGGGCGATGGCCTGGCGCATATCGACGGGACGCTTGTGATCCATCGGCATGATGCCGAGCAATTCCTCGGCATCATAGCGCGGCGGCTTGAAAGACGTTTCGGCAGGCTTCGGCCGGTCCCATTGCAAGTTGGCCATGATGTCGCGCGCGATGCGCAGCGCGTCGCGATCGTCTTCGGCGAGATAATCGCCGAGGCCGGAAATCGAAGTGTGCATCTCGGCGCCGCCGAGTTCTTCTTCGGTGGCGATCTCGCCCGTCGCGGCCTTCAGCAGCGGCGGCCCGGCGAGGAAGGCGCGGGTGCGGCCACGCACCATCACGATGTAATCCGAAAGACCGGTCTGATAGGCCCCGCCCGCGGTCGACGAGCCATGCGTCACCGTGACGACGGGCAATCCCGCCGCTGACAGCCGTGCCAGATTGCGAAAGATGTTGCCGCCACGAATGAAGTCCTCGACGCGGTAGCGCAGCAGGTTGGCGCCGGCGCTTTCGACCAGTTGCACGTAAGGCAGCTTGTTCTCGAGCGCCAGTTCCTGCACCCGCAGCGTCTTGTCGAGGCCGTAGGGCTGCAGCGCGCCGGCATCGATGCCGGAATCATTGGCGCTGACCATACAGCGGATGCCGGAGACGAAGCCTATGCCGGCCACCAGGCCGCCGCCCGGCACGCTCTTTTCGGCATCTGGCACGTCGAACATGTAGCCGGCCAGCGTCGACAGTTCGATGAAAGGCGAGCCGGGATCGAGCACCAGCGCCACGCGCTCGCGCGGCAACAACTGCCCCCGCTTGTGGAAGCGATCTTTTGCCGCGGCCGAGGCGGCGCGGGTGCGGTCCTCGAGTGACCGCATTCGCGAGATCAGCGCCAGCATGCCGTCGCGATTAGCCTTAAAGGCCGTGCTGCCGGTCGCGATCGTGGATTCCAGAATGGCCATTGTTACTTTCCGGCAAAATGTTCACTGAAAGCCTGGCGCAATTCGACCTTGCGCAGCTTGCCGGTTGCGGTCATCGGCATCTCGTCGAGAATCCGCACCAGCTTCGGCACCTGAAAACCGCCGAGATGCTTGCGGCAATGTTCTGATATCCCGGCTTGATCGGCCTGCGCGCCCGGCTTCAGCTTGACGAAGGCGGACACCGCCTCGCCCCATCGCGGATGCGGCAGGCCGACCACCGCGGCGTTCTGCACGGCGGGATGCGCCAGCAGCGTCTCCTCGATCTTCACCGACGCAACGTTCTCGCCGCCAGACTTTATCATGTCCTTCTTGCGGTCGACGAACAGCACCTCGCCGTGCTCGTCGATCAACGCGAGATCGCCGGTATGATGCCGGCCGAACTTGCGCGCTTCCTCCGTCGCCTTCGGATCCTTGTAATAGCCCATCATGACGTTCGGCCCGCGATGCACGAGTTCGCCGACCTGCCCGCGCGGCAGAAAATTGCCGTTGTCGTCCATGATCGCGGTTTCGTTGACGATCAGCGACTCGCCCCAGTAATTGCCGAAGCGCTCGAGCTGGCGGTCGGGCTGCGACATCGTGGTGGCCGGATACATTTCGGTCTGGCCGGAACTCAACACGAAATTCGGGCACATGTCGGCCATGGCGCGCTCCAGCAGCGGACGGCCCATCGGCGCCATGGTGTAGATGCAGGTCCGCAGGCCCGAGAGATCGAACTCCCGGCGGCGCGGGTGGTCGAGGATTGCCTGGTACATTAGCGACAGGCCGACGAAGACGGTGAGCTTGTCGCGCACGATGGCTTCCATGCAGACCACCGGATCGAAGCCGCGCATCAGCGCCATGCGGCCGCCGACCGACAGATAGCTCAGCAGCAGCACGTGGCCGGCGCAATGGAACAGCGGAAACTGCCCGGTGATGCCGTCGTCGCGACCGAGCTTCATCTCGATGGCGTTGCTCATCACGGCCATGACGACGGCGAGATGGCAATGCATCGCGCCCTTCGGTCGCGACGTCGTGCCTGACGTGTAGATGATCATGGCCAGATCGCGGTCGCCGATCTCGATATCGGGCTCGACCACAGACTGACCCTTGATGAGATCGTTGAAGCTCTCCAGCCCGGTCTCGGCGACCTTGCCGGCCAGATCGATCGCGATCATCTGCATGCCGCGCTTTTGCAGCGCGGCGCGGCGATCGGGCTGCGCATGCATGGCGTCGTCGATCAGCGCGAAGCGCACCTCGGCGTGATCGAGGATGTAGTCCATGTCGGCTGGCCCAAGCATGGTGTTGATCGGTACCCACACCAGGCCGGCGCGGTGGATTCCGAACAGCGCTTTGACGAATTCGACGGAGTTGTTGCAGATCGTGGAAATCTTTTCGCCCGGCTTCAGCCCGCGCTGGACGAGGTAGTTGGCGAAACGGTTGGCGTCCTGCTCGAGCTCGGTATAGGTGACGCGGCGCGCGCCGTCGGTCAGCGCGATGCGATCCGGAAACCGCGCTGCTGCGCGCTTGAGCAGATCGCCGATCGCGACCCGTCCGATCCGGCCGGGACCGGGTACGCCGCCGGTTGCTGCGAGATTGGTCATGTGTTCCTCGTCCAATTACTCACACCAACGTCATTGTGAGGAGCGAAGCGACGAAGCAATCCAGCTTTCGTGCCGCGGCGAGATGGATTGCTTCGCTTCGCTCGCAATGACGGCTGACGCAGGCTGTCAGTGCCTTGTCCCAAAGATCTGCCGCGCTTCCGCCGGGCTGGCGATCTCGCGGCCGGCGCGGCGCGCACAGCCGGCGATCTCCTCGATCAGCTGGCCGTTCGACGTCACCTTGGTTCCGTTGGCGAGATAGAAGGTATCCTCCAGCCCGGTGCGGAGATGCCCGCCGAGATCGGCGCAGCGCTGGTGCAGCGGCCAGATTTCGGCGCGGCCGATCGCGGTAACCTGCCAGCGGCCCTGCGGCAGTTTCAGCTTGAGCAGGATCGGCAGCAATTCCGGGTCTGCCGGCATGCCGGAGGCCACGCCCATCACGAAATTGTACTCCAGCGGGCCGGAATACATCCCGGTCTGCACATACATGTTTACGCAGCGCACGATGCCGACGTCAAAACACTCGAACTCGGGATTCGTGCCCGCGACCTTCATGACGTCGAGATAGTCCTGCACCTTCTCGACCGCGTTATCGAACATCATCGGCGGCCAGGCCCAGGTGTTGTCGGCCTTGACCTTGAGATAGTTCAGCGAGCCGGCGTTGCAGGCGGCGATCTCGGGCTTCGTCTCGCGCACGCAATCGAGCGCGCCCTGATAGTTCGGGCCCGACGTACCGGTGGTGTGGTTGATGATGACGCCGGGGCAGGCCTCACGAATCGCCTGCTGGATTTCCTTCGAGACGTTGACGTCCCAGGACGGCAGGTGCCCCTCGTTCGGTTCCTGCTGGCGCAGGTGGACGTGCATGACGCTGGCACCGGCGTCGAACGCGGCTTTGGCCTCGCGCGCCATCTGCTCAGGGGTCACGGGCACGTTGTGCTGCTTCGGATCGGTCAACACGCCGTTCAGCGCGCAGGTGATGACGGCCTTGTCGCCCATGGAGAAGCCTTTTGCGAGATGCGACGGATCGCGGAACTAACGCTTGCGATCATGCGTCCCGCATCAGCCGGCTTCTTGCGTCAACCCGCTATGCTTGGTGCTGGCGCGGCGGTGGCTGTAGATCGCCAGATCCCGCGAGCCCGAAAAGATCGCGCGCGGCTTCAGGCCGTAGAAGCGGCGGATCGAGTGACTGAAATGCGTGGAGTCGGGATAGCCGATGTCCTGCGCCAGATGCGCGAGGTTGATGTCCTGATTGGCGAAGTGCAGCAGATGCCGCGCCCGCTTCCAGGCGCGGAACGAGCGGAAGGAAATGCCGGTCTCTTCCTTGAACAGGTGCAGGAAGCGCGACGGAGACAGCCCCGCTTCAGCGGCACAGCTCGCCGCCGTCACCGGCTCGCCGGAGAATTTTCCGATCTGCAGGATCGCGCGCGCGACACGGGCATCGAGGTCGCGCGGCGGCAGCGCCTCGCCGAGGCACAGCGTGTCGAACTCGGAGCTGGAGAATTCGCGGCCGGCGTGATGTTCACGCAGTTCGAGATAGGCGGCGCGGATGCGGCGGGCGAACGCCTCGCCTTCCGGCCCTTCCAGACGCTTGGCGAGATCTTCAAGCGCGCCGGGACGAATGCTCTCCGGTTCGATCACGATTGAGAGCACCGAGCGATGATCGCTGGCGATGGTGTGCCTGACGTTCGGCAGCACGGCGACCATCTCGCCGTAACTCTCGCGGCCATCGGCCGTCGTCAGCCACAGCCCGCCTTCGATCGAGACGTAAATGTTGAACCCGCCCGAGCAGCGTTGGCGCGGACGGCCGAGCAGCCCCGCATAGAACACGCGCTCCGGGGTGATCAGCATCAGGTGGCCGGATTTGTGGCCGATATCGTCCATGGTGCATCCTCCTCGCGCGACTCTTTGGGCGCTGCGACGGGGTCAACCATAGCGGAAAATTGTGGCCTGTCATCGATATAAGAGGATCGTCCTTCCCCGATGCGCCATTGCGCATCGGAGTGCGTTCCGAGCGCCCCGCAATGAGACAGCCCTTACGCCCTAACCCGCGGCGCAATGTTCTGCTCGATGCCCGCCTTACGTTCGGCCGCAACCGCGCGCTGGTAGCCGTTGCGTTCCTGCAACCGACCGCAATAGGCGAACACATTGGGGCCAAAATCCTTGGCGAGGCCGACATTGCCGGCGAGGCGCAACGCATAGCCGTTAACGATGTCGGCCGCGGTGAACCGGCCGGCGCACAAGTTTTGGCCATTGGCGGTGGCTGCCTCCACGGCGCGCAGCCGGCCGAGGAACCATTTGGCATAATCACCGGCGACCTGCGGGTTGCGACGCTCCTCCGGTTCGAGCTGGCTGTATCTTAGCACCAGCGTCTGCGGAAACGTCAGCGTGGCGTCGCTGAAATACATCCAGTTCAGGAACGCGCCATAGGCCGGATCGTCCATCCCCACCACCAGCGGCGTCGGGCCGTATTTGGTGCCGAGATAATAACAGATACCAGAGGACTCCGTCATCTTGGTCTCGCCGTCGACCATGAATGGAATGGTACCGAGCGGATTGATCGCGAGATATTCCTTGGCCAGCACCCGCGGCGGGAACGGCAGCATCTTCAGCTCATAGGGCAAACCCATCTCTTCCAGCATCCAGAGCGGCCGGAACGAGCGTGCGCCGTCGCAGTGATAGAGCGTGATCATAACAAGTTCCCTTCAGGCGTTGCTGTGCTTGCGCAATTCGAGGCGGGCGATCTGGTTGCGGTGGACTTCGTCCGGGCCGTCGGCGAGGCGAAGCAGCCGCGCGGTGGCGTAGGCCGCGGCCAGCCCGAAATCATTGCCGGTGCCGGCGCCGCCATGGGCCTGGATCGCCCAGTCGATGACCTGGCAGGCCATGTTCGGAACCGCGACCTTGATCATCGCGATCTCCGCCTTGGCGACCCGGTTGCCGACGGTGTCCATCATGGACGCGGCATTCAGCGTCAGCAGCCGCGACTGCTCGATCATGATGCGCGATTCCGCGATCCGCTCCTGGGTGACGGTCTGTTCTGACACCGGCTTGCCGAAGGCCACGCGGTTGCGGGTCCGAACTCACATCTTCTCCAGCGTCCGCTGAGCCAGCCCGATCAGCCGACTGCAGTGGTGGATGCGGACGGGGACGCGACGGCCCTGTGCGATCTCAAAGCCGCGCCCCTCGCCGAGCAGCATGTTGCTCGCGGGCACACGCACGTTCTCGAACACGACCTCGGAGGCCCGATCAGGCACGCCATAGAAACCGAACACCGGAATCGGGCGAAGCACCTTGACGCCCGGCGTATCCATCGGCACCAGGATCATCGACTGCTGGCGATGACGATCCGGATTATCCGGATCGGTCTTGCCCATGAAGATGCAGATCTTGCAGCGCGGGTCGGTCGCGTTCGTCGTGTACCATTTGCGGCCGTTGATGACGTAGTGATCGCCGTCGCGAACGATCGAACTCTCGATATTGGTGGCGTCGCTGGAGGCGACCGCTGGCTCGGTCATGGCGAAACAGGAGCGGATCTCGCCGGCCAGCAGTGGCTTCAGCCAGCGTTCCTGATGCTCCCGCGTGCCGTAGCGCGACAGCACCTCCATGTTGCCGGTGTCGGGCGCCGAGCAATTGAACAGTTCCGGCGCCAGATGCGACCGTCCCATGACCTCGCAGAGCGGCGCGTATTCGAGGTTGGTCAGGCCGGCGCCGTGTTCGCTCTCCGGCAGGAAGAGATTCCACAGTCCCTCTTCGCGGGCCTTTGGCTTCAGTTGCTCGACGACGGGATAGACCTTCCACGGGCCGAGTTCTTCCGCCTCGCGATAGTAGCGCTCTTCGTTCGGATAGACGTAGCGGTCCATGAACGAGCGAAGGCGGTGCTTGAGTTCGACGACCTTCTGGATCTCCTGATAGAGCATTGACGTCAATCCTATTTCTTCATACCGGGCAGCGTGCCCATCATCTTGCATAACACCATCAGCATCACCTCGTCGGCGCCGCCGCCGATCGAGGTCAGGCGGCTGTCGCGATAGGCCCGGCTGACCGGTGTCTCGTTCATGAAGCCCATGCCGCCCCAATATTGCAGGCAGGCATCGGTGAGCTCGCGGCCGAGCCGTCCCGCCTTCAGCTTGGCCATGGTCGCGAGCCG
>CADEDX010000306.1 GCA_902826195.1 uncultured Bradyrhizobium sp.
AAGCGGGCGCGTCGTATCGCTGGTTCTTCACGGAGCCGAGCGGCGAGCAGTTGCGCGAGATCGCACGCCTCGTCGATGGCGGTGCGATCAGGCCGGTGATCGACCGCGAATTCGCCTTCGAGCAGTTGCCGGATGCGCTGAGCTATCTTGAAGCGGGTCGGGCGCGGGGCAAGGTGGTGTTGAAGGTGAAGTAGCTACTCACGCTCCAGCGCGATGGCGTGGACGTGGCGGCCGTAGTCCGGCTCCTTGCGGTGCACCGAGCGGCGGTAACTGAAGAAGCGCTCGTCGGAATAGGTGTCGACGCCGGCATCGTCGATCATCAGGATGCCGGCATTTTCCAGCCGCATCCGGATGAAGCCGGCGAGGTCGAACATCGAATGGCCTGATCGGGTTGAGGGGATGAAGAATACGCCGTTCTCGGCGTCGGCATCCAGAAAGCGCTCGACGAATTCGCTGCCGACTTCATAGGAGGGCTGGCGGATCAGCGGACCGATGGCGGCGACGATGCCGGAGCGGTCGGCGCCTTGTTTTTCCATGGCGTCGATGGTGGATTCCAGCACGCCGGTCAGCGCGCCCTTCCAGCCGGCATGCGCCGCGCCGATCACGCGCGCGCCGGCGTCGGCGAACAGGATCGGGCCGCAATCGGCGGCGGTGATGCCGATGGCGATGCCTTCGGTGCGGGTGACGATCGCATCGGCGCGCGGCCGCGCCTCGCCCGGCCAGGGTCCGGTCGCCACCACGACGTCGGGCGAATGGATCTGGTGCACGCTGACAAAATTCGTCGGCGTAACGCCCATCCGTTCGGCCATGCGGCGGCGGTTTTCCGCGACATGGGCCGGGTCGTCGCTGGAGCCGAGCCCGCCATTGAGACCCTGATAGATTCCATTGGACACCCCGCCCTCGCGGGTGAAGAACGCGTGGCGCAGTCCCGGAATGGCTGCGAGCAGCGACGATCCGAACATCATTCTGTCGCGTCTCCCGGCGCCGGCGCTGATGGTTCGTCGGTGAGGCCCGCGACCATGGTGAGATCGGGCTGGGTGACCGCGAGCACCTTGAACATCGAACCCATGCCGCCGCGGCCGCTGTCGGTCAGCCGCTTCAGTGCGGCGGCAATATCGGCGGAAACTTCCGGCGTGGTCTTTCCCATCAGCGTGAGGGCGCGGGTCTCGATGCCGAGCCGCTTGAGGAATTCGCCCTGCGTGACCGGGCCGTGCACGCGCGCGCCGACATCCTCCGCCGCGCGCGCCAGCGCCTGGAAGTCGACATGGGCGGTGACGTCGGCCTGGCCCGGATGCTTGAGGGGATCGGCGAAGCTGTGGCGGGCGATCGCCTGGAACGTGTCGCCGGCGTCGCTGCGCATGTGGCCGTAGTCGATGACCAGCACGGCGCCGCCCTGGTCGCGCACCCGCGTGGCGATCTTCATCATCTCGGTGTCCGGCCGCCATTCGAACACGGCGCCGATCGGGGCTGCGCGCACCAGCGGCGGCAGCAGCACCTCGAAGCGCGGCATCGGTTCTTCCGCAGCGCCGAATGACAGTTTGCCGTCGTCGTCGAGATTGACGACACGCTCGTGCCAGCCGGTCTCGCGCCGGACCACCTGATGGATCGGCAGCACGTCGAAATATTCGTTGGCCAGGATGACCGCCGGTCCTTCCGGCACGTCGTCGAGGCTGTCATGCCAGGTGATGTTGCGTGAGCCCGACAGCGTCGCGCGCTGCCTTTCGCGCAGCACCGGATTGATCTCGACGAGGTGGATATCGATCGATTCGTACAGCGGCGGCAGCACGCGGATGGCGCGGAGCGCATCCGCCATCATGGTGCCGCGGCCCGGGCCGAGCTCGATCAGCCGCAGCGTCGAGGGCGAGCCGATCGACTTCCACACCGATGCCGTCCACAGGCCGAGCAACTCGCCGAACATCTGGCTGACTTCGGGCGCGGTGGTGAAATCGCCCTCGCGGCCCAACGGATCGCGCGACACGTAGTAGCCGTGCTCGGGATGCGTCAGGCACAGCTTCATGTAGCGCCAGACCGGCATCGGTCCCGACGATCGGATCAGCTTGTGGATCTCTGCCTGCAACGGTGAAAGTTCGGTCACGGCCCGCCTTAAATCGACTTCTGTATAGACGTCCGCGCCCCGCCGCGCCACGCCCTCGCGATCAGGATACCCCCGACGATGATCATCGGCACCGACAACAGCATGCCCATGGTCAGCCCTCCCCACAAAAATCCGAGTTGCGGATCAGGCTCGCGGAAAAATTCGCTGGCGATGCGCCCGAATGCGTAGACCGCGATGAAGCTGCCGAGGATCAGTCCCGGCCGCCGCAACGCGCCCATCCGGACCATGACCGCCAGGACCGCGAACAGCAGGACGCCCTCGAGCGCGGCCTCATAGAGCTGGCTCGGGTGGCGGAAAAGCTGCAGCGGGTCGTCGGGAAAGATCATCCGCCAGGACACGCTGGCATCGGCCTCGCGGCCCCACAATTCGCCCTTGATGAAGTTGGCGATGCGGCCGAGAAAAATCCCGATCGGTGCGACCGCGGTGGTGATGTCGCCGAGCGACAGGATGGAGATGTTGTTCTTCAAGGCAAACAGCATCACCGCCGCGACGCAGCCGAGAAAGCCGCCGTGGAAGGACATGCCGCCCTCCCACAGTTTGAGGATGGCGGCTGGATGGCTGATGAAAAAAGGAAAGTTGTAGAACAGCACGTAGCCGGTACGGCCGCCCAGGATGATGCCGAGCGTGACCCAGAGAATGAAGTCGTCGAGCTGCACCGGCGCGATCGGCGCCGGTCCGCCCCACAATTTCTCGCTTTTGATCAGCGCGCGGGCATAGATCCACCCGAGCACGATGCCGGAGATATAGGCCAGCGCATACCATCTTATGTCGAACGGTCCGATCGAGACGGCGACCGGATTGATTTTCGGAAAGTCGATGGCGAGGAAGGGCATCTGGCTCAATGTCTACGGCACAAGGTTGCGGCGATAGAGCGCCAGCAGCCGCTCCCAGTGCCGTTCGGCGGCGTCGCGGTGATAGACCGGTCGTTTCGGGAAGGCAAAGCCGTGGTGGGTGCCGGGATAGACCTCGACCTCGTTGTTCGATCCCTTCATGCCTGAGGCGACCTTGTCGATGATCTCCTGCGGCGCATAGATGTCGGTCTCGGCGCAGGCGAAATACAGCTCGGCCTTGGTCTTGCTGGCCGCCAGATGCGGGCTGTCGGGCTGGTCGGTGGCAAGATGGGTGCCGTAGATTGACGCCGCCGCCTTGACGCGATCCGGAAAATGCGTCGCCGCGTTGACCGCGTAGCGGCCGCTCATGCAATAGCCGACGGTTCCGACGATTCTTGTGTTCGCGGCCGGTTGCGTCTCGGCGAAAGCGAGCAGTGCCTTGGTGTCTTCCATAACCATGGGGATGTTGATGGAGTTCATGAAGCCGAACATCCGCTTGCGCTCGGGCGCCTCCGGATCCGGCGGGATCGGTCCCAGTTCCATGACGCCGGAGCGGTAATACATGTTGGGCAACATGACGTAATAACCTGATGTACCGAGCCGCCGCGCCATGTCGCGCAGTTCCTCGCGGATCGCCGGCGCGTCCATGTAGAAGATGATGACCGGGAACGGTCCGCCGCGTTCGGGATGGGTGATGAAGGTGGTGGTCTTGCCGTCCCTGGTCGCAATATCGATCTGCTGGTCGATCATGGGCGTTTCTTCTTGGTTGTGATTGTTGGGATGTGATTCCGGCTTTGGTTCAAGCGCTTGGTACGATTGCAAGGAAACCGGGGCATGACAAGGCAAAGGCGGCGGGCGGGCGCCTTGAGAGCGCACCCGAACCTTTACCTGAACCTTTGCCTTGAACCTTTGCCTTGGGATCGCCATTGTCATAGCGGTGACGAGCCATTTGCAGTGACCGGAGCGTTTTGAGATGACCCAGACCAACAATCGGTTCTTCGACGAGATCGGCCGTTTGATGAACGACGCCGCCGGAGCGGCCCAGGGCGTCAAGCGCGAAGTCGATACGGTCATGCGCAACCAGGCCGAGCGGATCCTGCGCGACCTCGACCTCGTCAAGCGCGAGGAGTTCGACGCGGTCAAGGACATGGCCCGCCTGGCGCGCGAGGAGAACGAGGCGCTCAAGGGCCGGATCGCGGCGCTCGAAGCCAAGCTCGGCATTGCGCCGGACGCCGGCGGCGGGAATACCGGCGGATAAGGATTTCACCCATCGTCATGGCCGGGCAAACGCGCGTCTTCGCGCGGGTGTCCCGGCCATCCATGTCCTTCGTCGCGGCGGCAAGGATATGGATGCCCGGTCCAGAGCGCCCAAGGGCTGCTTGGGGCCGGGCATGACGGCGATCGGCCGTTTGGCGGCCAAAACCGCCAAAACATCCCTTCATTTCCTTGTCATTTCGTCCCTTTGGGGCTAAAAGCCCGCCACGTCCGCAGCCCCCGCACCCCTGGAGGCTTGCTGTGGGACGCCAACGGGCCGCGATGCGGCCTTTAACTTTTTAGAAAACAAGGACTTAGCACGATGGCGACCGTCAAGGAATTGAAGGCGACCGCGCGTCCGCAGAGCGGCAAGGGGGCCGCCCGGGCAGAGCGTCGCGCCGGGAGAGTGCCCGGAGTGATCTACGGCAACAACCAAGCCCCCGTGACCATTTCGGTCGACGACAAGGAACTGCGCCAGCGCATCATGGCCGGCCGTTTCCTGACCACGCTTTTCGACATCGATCTCGAAGGCAAGAAGCACCGCGTGATTCCGCGCGACTTCCACCTCGATCCGGTGAAGGACTTCCCGCTGCATGTCGATTTCATGCGGCTAGGCGAAGGCGCGACCATCCGCGTCAGCGTCCCCCTGCATGTCGTGAATGGCGAAAGCTCGCCCGGCGTCAAGCGCGGCGGCACCGTCAACATCGTTACCCACACCATCGACCTCGAATGCTCGGTCGACAATATCCCGCAATACATCGAAGCCGATGTCGGCACGCTGGAAATCAGCCACTCGCTGCATCTGTCCGAGATCAAGCTGCCGACCGGCGTGAAGTCTCTGTCGCGTGAAGACGCGACGCTCGTGACCATCGTGCCGCCGTCCGGCTACGCCGAAGAACAGAAGGCTGCGGCGACTGCCGCGGCCGGTGGCGCTGCTGCTCCGGCGGCGGGCGCTGCTGCGCCGGCGGCTGCTGCCCCGGCGGCTGGTGCTGCGGCGGCTGGCGCGAAAGCGCCGGCTGGTGGCGACAAGAAGAAGTAACGGGCGGCGGGATGCCGCGTCATGCGCCTGTTTGTCGGTCTCGGTAACCCCGGTTCGAAATACGCTGATAACCGGCACAATATCGGGTTCATGGTCGTTGATGAGATACGGCGGCGTCATGGTTTTGCACCATGGCGCCGCCGTTTTCAGGGCGAGACTTCCGAAGGCACGCTCGATCGCGAAAAGGTCGTGCTGCTGCGGCCGACCACCTACATGAACGAATCCGGTCGCGCGGTTCAGGAAGCGGCGAACTTCTTCAAGCTCGCCGTCTCCGACGTCACCGTGTTTCAGGACGAACTCGAACTGCCGCCGGCAAAAGTGCGCCTGAAGATCGGCGGCGGCATTGCCGGCCACAACGGGCTGCGTTCGATCTCCTCGCATATCGGCAACGACTATCGCCGGGTGCGGCTCGGGATCGGTCATCCCGGCGTCAAGGAGCTGGTGCACAGCCACGTGCTGTCGGATTTTGCCAAGAGCGACCGCCCCTGGGTGGAAGCGCTGTGCGAGGCGGTGGCCGACAATGCCGGGTTATTGGCGACAGGCAAGGACTCGACGTTCCAGAACAAGGTGCATCTGGCGCTGCAGTCCAAGGGATTTTTCGAGAAGGAAGACGGCGGGCCATAAGCTCGATCGCCATCGCCGGACTTGATCCGGCGATCCATCCTCTCAAAGAAGATGGATACGCGGGTCAAGCCCGCGTATGACGACCTCAATCAATTTACGAGCGGCGGGTTCGCGCTAAAAGATCGGAAGCCAAGATGGGATTCAAATGCGGTATCGTCGGCCTGCCCAATGTCGGCAAGTCGACGCTGTTCAATGCGCTGACCGAGACGGCCGCGGCGCAGGCGGCGAATTATCCGTTCTGCACCATCGAGCCGAACGTCGGCGAGGTCGCCGTGCCCGATCCCCGGCTCGACAAGCTGTCTGCCATCGCAGGCTCCGCGCAGATCATCCCGACGCGGCTGACCTTCGTCGACATTGCCGGCCTCGTCCGCGGCGCCTCGAAGGGCGAAGGCCTCGGCAACCAGTTCCTCGCCACCATTCGCGAAGTCGACGCGGTCGCGCATGTGGTGCGGTGTTTTGAAGATTCCGACATCACCCATGTCGAAGGCAAGATCGCGCCGTTGGCCGACATCGAGACCATCGAAACCGAGCTGATGCTGGCCGACCTCGACAGCCTGGAAAAGCGTGTCGACAACCTCGCCAAGAAGGCCAAGGGTAACGACAAGGACGCCAAGGAGGCGCTCGACCTCGTCAACCGCGCGCTGGTGCTGCTGCGCGAGGGCAAGCCGGCGCGATTTCTCGAGCGCAAGCCGGAGGAGGAGCGCGCGTTCAATATGCTGGGCCTGCTGACCTCAAAGCCGGTGCTGTATGTCTGCAACGTCGAGGAAGGTTCGGCGAAGGACGGCAACAACTTTTCGAAACAGGTGTTCGAGCACGCCAAGAAGGAAGGCGCAGTCGCGGTGGTGATCTCGGCCAAGATTGAATCCGAGATCGCGACCCTGTCGCGCGAGGAGCGCGTCGAGTTTCTCGAGACGCTGGGCCTGGAAGAGGCCGGCCTCGACCGCCTGATCCGCGCCGGCTACCAGCTGCTCGACCTCATCACCTATTTTACCGTGGGCCCGAAGGAGGCCCGCGCCTGGACCATCCACCGCGGCACCAAGGCGCCGGCGGCGGCCGGGGTGATCCATACCGATTTCGAGAAGGGCTTTATCCGGGCCGAGACCATCGCCTATGCCGATTACACGGCGCTCAACGGCGAAGCCGGCGCCCGCGACGCCGGCAAGCTCCGGCTGGAAGGCAAGGAATACGTCGTCGCCGACGGCGACGTGATGCATTTCAGGTTCAATAATTGACGAGATACTGGCTTTTCTTCGTCATGCCCGGCCTTGAGCGGGGCATCCACGTCTTTTGCTATCCTGGCAAGCATGAAGACGTGGATGGCCGGGACATCTAGCGCGAAGACGCGCTTCGCGCTTCTGCCCGGCCATGACGGTGTTGTTTGATGAGCCCTACCGCATCCCGCCCTGGTCGCGGATGGCGCCGAGATGTTCGTTGATGCGGAAGACGATCAGGATGAATTCCGCGGCGATGCGTGAAAACACTACGCCGACGATGACGCCGGCGATCGAGGACAACAGTAGGATGAATCCGCCGAACGGGCTGATCGCCATCGTCGCGAGCGCCGAAAAGATTCCGGAGAGGCCGAACAGCACGATCAAGCCGATGACCAGCCAGTAGAAGGTCTTGATGATCGTGGGCGTGATGAAGCGATCCCGTCTGAACCGATACGAGGAAGTCCCTCTGCAGCAACGATTTCTTCGTTTGAACGAGGGGTTGGAAAAAGGTTGAAATCTCCCATAACAGCCGAAAGTCGCGCATCTAAACTTTTTGAAGGTTGTGCCTTCCCGGTGGGGTGGACAATGATGCTGTCGATAATATTCCCGAACGACATGCGGCACTGTGGGTCATCCGAATTGCGCTTGAGTTTTTCGTGCAGTGTTTCGATGTTCTTACCAAATGCCTTGATGACGTTCAGGTGTAAGGTCGTGACGTTGCTTTCAGCACCGAGCAAACGAATACGTTCCTCTAGCAGTCTGCTGAAGACCCCCCTCGCCACGGCGAAGGCTTGATGATTCACTTTAACATCTCGAATCGGCGGA
>CADEDX010000307.1 GCA_902826195.1 uncultured Bradyrhizobium sp.
TGCCGGAATGCAGGATGATGCGACCTTCTGCCGTGGCATGCAGGCTGACCTTTTCAGTGTGCGCGCGCCCGCCGGTCCATTCGATGTAGCTGGTAAGGCCGCGGCCGTAGAGCAGGCCCTTCTTCTTCGCCGCCTTCTTGCGCGCGGCAAAGCCGTCCCAGTCCGCGAGCTCTGAGGCACGTGACAGCATGTGCGCGAAGGCGCCGGAATCGTACACCTGGCCGACGGCATTGGTGTAGGGTAGTTGCGCGGGCTTGATGTAGTTCACCTTGCGGATGGTGCGCGGGTCGATGCCGATCTGCCGCGCGGCGGCATCCATCAGCCGTTCGACGATGAACACGGCTTCCGGCCGCCCGGCGCCGCGATAGGCGCCGACCGGCGCGGTGTTAGTCATCACCGACTTCACCTCGAAATGAACCAGCGGCAGGTCGTAGACGCCGGTCTGCACGAAGGGACCGAGCACAAGCGGAATGATGTTGGCCGCGCCGGAAGAGTAGGCGCCGGTGCCGCCGACCGAACGGACCCGATAGGCCAGCACGCGGCCCTTGGCGTCGAGCGCGAACTCGCCGGTGGACGTGAGATCGCGGCCATGGGTGCCGCCGACGAACTCATCGGTGCGGTCGCCGCGCCAGCGGATCTTGCGCGACAATTTTGTGGCGGCGTAGGCGACGATGCCGTCTTCCGGATAGAGATTGGTCTTCTGCCCAAAGCCGCCGCCGATGTCGCCGACCAGCACGCGGACGCTTTCCTTCGGCCGCTTCAGCACGGCTTCCGCCAGCACGTCGCGGGTCGAGCTCGGTGTCTGCGACTGCACGTGAAGGATCAGGCGTCCGGTCTTCTTGTCGATCTCCGCAATGGTCGAGCGCGGCTCCATGGCCGACGGCACCAGCCGCTGGCTGACCAGATCGAGCGAAACCGTGTGCGCGGCATTGGCAAAGGCGTCCTCGACCTTGGCCGCATCGCCATAGCTCATGGCCGCCACGATGTTGTCAGGCGCATCGGGCCACACCGCCGGCGCGCCGGGCTTGATCGCTTCCAGCGGGTCGACCACCGAGGGTAGCACCTCATAGTCGACAACGACTGCTTCCGCCGCGGTCTGCGCCAGCACCCGCGAGGTCGCGACCACTGCCGCAACGGCTTCGCCGGCATAACGCACCACTTCGTGGGCCAGCAGCCGCCGCGGCGGCACCGTCATCGGCGAACCGTCCGGGCGCTTGAAGATCGCGAGCGTCGGGATGGTGCCGATATTGTCCCTGATCAGGTCGGCGCCGGTATAGACCGCTTCGACACCCGGCATTGCGGTGGCCGCCGCGCTGTCGATCGAGACGATCCTGGCATGGGCATGCGGCGAGCGCAGCACGCAGAGCCACAGCGCGCCTTCCTCCGGCTTATCGTCGATAAACTGCCCCTTCCCGGTGAGCAGCCGCTGGTCTTCCAAACGCCTGACCGGCTGGCCCGCACCAAAACGCATATTGCCGGGAAGAATGTTCATCAGTTTGTCCTTCGAGCTTCTTGGTAAGGATTTGGCCGGGGTTTTAGCGGATTTTTCAGGGGAGACAACTCATTCAAGTCGCTGCAATAAATGCGCCAGCGCGCCGGTCCGGCCTGCGCCGCCCGGGTATGATCCTGCCGTCACATGAGGGCCTGTCAGCTGCGGCCGATGTCGACGATATCGACATTGATATCGCGGGTCTGCGCGCCTCGCTTCAGGCTGATCCGGATGCTCTTGCCGGCGCCGACCTGCTCGATCTGATCGGTCAGGTCGGAAAGCCGGTGAACGGGCTTGCCGTCGGCCTGGATGATGACATCGCCGAGCGCCCCGGAATTGAAGTCGACGCCGCGGATGCCGGCCCGCTCGGCCGGGCTTCCCGGCGCGGTGCGCACGATGATCACGCCCTCGACGCCGAGCCGGGTCGAGACAGCCTCGCTGGCGGCGACGATACCGATGCCGGGCGTCGGGACGCGCCCGTTCTTGATGAGTTCGGGCACGACCCGGTTGACGATATCGGCGGGGATCGCAAAGCCGATGCCGGCGCTGGAGCCGGACGGCGAGATGATCGCCGTGTTGACGCCAATCAACCGGCCCGCCGAATCCAGCAGCGGCCCGCCCGAATTGCCGGGATTGATCGCGGTGTCGGTCTGGATGACGTTGGAGATTTCGCGACCGCTGCTGGTGGGTAGTCTTCGTTTGAGCGCGCTGATGATGCCGCTGGTCAGCGACTGATCGAGCCCGAACGGATTGCCGATCGCAAAAGCCGACTGCCCGACCTTGAGCTCGGTTGAACTGCCCAGCGCCACTGGCGGCGGCAGCTTCTTCGCGTTCCTGATCTTGAGCACGGCCAGATCGTAGTTGGGAGCGACGCCGATGATCTCAGCCTGCGCCACCTCACCTGAGGCAAAGCGGATCGCGACTTCGCTGCCGTTCTGCACGACGTGATTGTTGGTGACGACATGACCGCCATTGTCCCAGATGAAGCCGGTGCCGGAGGCGGCTCCGGCGCCGCCGCTTTCCTCGTCGGCGAGCGGATTGCTGGCGGCGGAGCGTGCGGCCACCTGCACCACCGAAGGCGATACGCGCTCGAACAGTTCGATATTGGCGCGCTCGGCGTCCGACAGCGGTCCGCGCTGGTCGACGCTGCGCGCCGCCGTATTGGTCCAAGGGCTGTACTTCATGTTGGACAGTGTCAACGCCACCAATACGGCAGCGATGACGGCGAGGAAAAGCGCGAAACGACGGCTCATCGATCTCTCATCTGTATTTTTTTGCCCCACCAGAACAGGCAACGAGGGCTGTTCGGCCCGAGGATTCCGCGTCACCATACACCCGGAGCGATCGAAAGTTTCCGGTCGTTCAGGGACACGTTGGCGCACCCAATCACGTATGATCTAGGAAGCGCGATTTGTCGCGCAAGCCGTCGCCATCGCGCGCGGAGCAATGGCAACACCTCTATGCGAGATCGCGTAATGCGGCCTCGACCACCTTGCGCTGCTCTGGCGTCAGCGCGGCCTGCGGCGGCACGGGATCGCCGACCGCATAGCCCTGAATGTCGAGCCCGGCCTTGATGCAGGCGGCGAGGTTGAAGCGCGCAAAGGCTTCGTTGATGCGCCACAACCGGCGCTGCAGCGTCATCGCTTCATCCCAGCGCGCGGCCTTGCAGAGATTGTAGAGCTCCACGCTCTGGCGCGGAATGATGCAGGCGGGGCCGGCCATCCAGCCCAGCCCGCCGATCAGCATCACCGCCGCCGGAATATGCGCGGACGCCGAGAACACTTTTATGTTGTCGCCGCAGCGGTTCATGATCGACAGCAACCGTCCGGTATTGGTCGAGGCATCCTTGATATAGCCGATGCGCGGATGCGTCGCGAGACGCGCGATGACGTCGAGCGTGAGATCCGAGCGCTGGAATTGCGGGTTGGTATAGATCACGACCGGAATATCAACCGCATCGGCAATCGCGCGGAAGTAGGACTCGACCTGCGCATCGGCAACCGGGAAATACGCTTCCATGATCGCAAGAATGCCGTCGGCGCCAAGTTTCTGATGCGCCTTTGCCTGCGCCACCGCATCCGCCGTCGAGGTCGAGGCGACGCCGGCAATGACCGGCACCCGGCCGTTGGCCGCCTCGATGGTCGCCTGCACCACGGCCGCGCGCTGCCCCAGGTCGAGATAGGCGAACTCGCCGGTCGAACCGAGCGGCGTCAGGCCATGAACGCCCGCCTTGACCAGGTCGTAGCAGAGCCGGCCTAGCACCTCGGCGCGGATCCGGCCAGCCGCGTCGATCGGCGAGACCAGATAGGGAAAGACGCCTTGAAAATCAGCCATGACCGGAAACATGCCCTGCGCGGAAGAATTTGTTCGCCATCGCTATCCGGAACGCCGGGCTAAGGCAACGCTCCCGCACGCGCCGCTTGACGCCGCCGTCTCGTACATGACGTCGTCGCGTCCACGCGATCATCCTCTGCAACAGCAGCAATTGCGATGTCGACGGCCAATCTATCCGAACGATCTTACTTACCAGCTTACCCCGTGGCGTCGAACGAGAAGACCGGCACGGTGCGCGGGGCGTACCAGACAACAATTACCACTGCGAGCATCGTTCCCGCACAACTCGCCAAGGGTGCCGTCCAGACGAGCCTCGCGCCAAGCCGGCTATGCCAGACAACGCAATAAGATGCATAACGTGGAGCCGCATCATCATGCGGAAACAAGCGCAAAACGCTTGCATGACACATGCATCTGCTGCCCGCAAATCGCACAAAAGATGTCCACAGATGTTCACAGGTTCTAACTAATTCACTCACGATAATTTCACGCCTTGCTCCGCAGTCTCGCCACCCCGACCAAGCGCGAGAGTAATGCTGATGGCTCTGCAGAACGTCGCCGATGCATCTTCCTTCGGAACTCCCGGGTTCGATACGCAGGGTTCTGCTCGGGCGGCGACGATGCCTGGTTTTCGTCACTTCTTCGGCACGCCTGCTCCATCGCAGCGCTTCCGCGCCTTTGGTGTCGATCCGCTCGCTTCGCCGTCACCGAATGCGGAACTCCGCGGCTTGATGCATCGCCTGTCGCGGCGAATGGATGCTGCCATCAAGTGGCGGCCGCACCAGGTTCAAGCGACGGAATGCTGGGAAAATCCCTTCATTCCCTCCGGCTATACCTATCTGCTGCAGTTCGTTGCGCACGATCTCGTGCATTCGGCGATCCCGATTTCAGTTGCCGGCGGCCTCGGTGGAGGAACTGCGAATGCGCGCCGCACGCCGCTCCGGCTGGAAACGTTGTACGGCAGCGGCCCGGTCGGCTCGCCGCACATCTACGCGCTTGATGCGCCGAATGACGACCGTCGCACCAAGCTGCGGCTCGGGCGAATGCGCTGGAAAGAGAATGAACCGGCCAGCGGCTGCCCGTTCCGCGACATCGCGCGAACCCCGGCGGAGAATGTGACGGGGATTGATCGCAGTATCGCGGGCGTTCGTATTGCGCTCACCGAGGCGCTGGTCGCTGATCCGCGCAATGACGATCATGCGGTCATGTCGCAGCTCACCGCACTGCTCGCGCTGCTGCACAACGGGCTCGTCGATATCATTCGCCGCCATGAAGGTAACGCCGGGCCAAACGGTCAGTTCGGCGCTGCATACCGGCGCTTCCTGTGCGCCCGCGAGGCGTTGGTGGCGATCTATCACAACGTCCTGCGCGACGACCTGATGCGGCGGGTGATCCATCCCGCGATCTACGCGGTCTATCGCGAACCAAACCCCGACTTCATCGCTCGCCCCCATTCCGCTGAACGCTTTCCGACCGGAGCATGGGAGATACCGCTCGAGTTCTCGCACGGCGCATTCCGTTTCGGTCACGCCATGGTCCGCCCCGAATACCAGATCAACGACCTGTCGCTCCACGACCTCAACAACACGCTCGAGAAGAGTTCGGTAAACGACCCGGCGAATATGCCGCTCGACGAAACGTGGATGGTGCAATGGTCGCGCTTTTTCGAGATCAACGGGTCGACGCCCAATCTCAGCCGCCGCATCGGACCGCATCTCAGCGACGGGCTGGGAAACGACCAGATCTTTCCGGCGTTCGACGAAACCGAGCGGGTCGGCCTGCTGTATCGCGATCTGCTCGGCGGAGGGCTGGCCGGAATGTGGTCGGTCGACGCGCTGATCGCGGAAATCAATCGTCGCAGACCGCAGCTGATCGCCGCGTCGCGCCTGTTGACTGACCGCGCCTGGCGCGTCGATCAGCTTCGCGAATGGCTGGTCTCGGGGCAAGTCTACGGCGCGCTCACCGACCAGGATATCGAAACCCTTTCGAACGATCCGCCACTGCCATTCTTCATCCTGTTCGAGGCGATGCAGCAGATGGATGGCCTGCAACTCGGGTTGCTCGGCTCGATCATCGTGTCGGAAACGATCTTTGGCGCGCTCGCCGGCGACCCGCAATCAGCCGGCGGCGGCTCGCTGGTCGACCGATTGAACCTCATCTCCCGTGAATTCTACCTGACGAACGTACTGCAGGAAATTCCAGAAATATCGAGCATGGCTCAGCTGGTGGAATTCACCACCGAGATCGCCGGTCTCCAACAGGCCGTGCCTGCATTTTTGTGAAGCGGAATTTTCCGATTCACGCAACCCGGAGGACTGAAAATGGCACTCGAAAGAATGCAAGTCACGAATCATGAACGTTGGGGCAACCTCGTCAAGACTTGGTCGACCGGCAAGAATTATCTCGACGACGACAACGAATATCCGATCCCGACCAGCGTCGAGGAATTCAAGGAGCAACTCGCCAAGGCGCAGGTGTTCATGACGGTGCCGGACCGCTTCACCAAGGTGAAGTTCGTCGAGCAGGAGTTGGACACGATTGTGGTGCGCTTGCCGCCCGCGATGGCGATCGCCGATTCTGAAGAGAAGCTCAGCAAGCCAGGCGCGACCTATCCGCTTCCCCCCTTCTACAAGCGCCTGTTCAACGGGTTGGATCCGGTGATTCCGGAAGCCGAGAAATTCAAGGTGCATGCCGAGCGTATTGGCGACTACACGATCAGCTACTGCGCCTGATGGTCTAACCTCGCGTCAGGTGACCGATGCCATCTACCGGAAGCCCTCCGCCGCGCAAACTTTGGCGCAGGGCTTCCCATCGCTCTTTCACGCTGATCGGATGGGCTTGCATCACCCAGCGGGCCGCCTCCTCATCCGTCGGTGGCGAAGTTCCGATCCAAAACGAACGCAGGCCGTTCACGAAGCGTTGGATTTCCTCTTGCGCTCGCACGCGTTCTCCAAGCTGGAACAACGCAGCAGCTCGCCATGCCGGCAAAATCCTATTGATGCCTTGCGCGCGATCGCACGCCTCAATCGTCCCCTCATAGTCGCCGCAGAAGAACCGCACGGTGCTGTGATACGCCCATTCCAGATAGGAGGGCGCGGGAGAAAGTGCGAGCGCCCGTTCGGCCCGAACGCGGGCGTCCTCGATTGACCCACAGATTGCCGAATAATGGGCGTTGGACAGCAGTGTCCACGGATCGTTGTCGTTGAGCTCGCAGGCCAGCGTCATATGCGGCGCGGCTTCCGCTTCGCGAAGCGCCAGCACGTAGGACCAGCCGCAGCACAAATGCGCCCTCGAATCTACCGGGTCAAGCTGAACCGCGGTCTTCGCCAGTTCGAGGGTCGCCTTGGCCTTGTTGATATCTCGAAAGACTCCGGGATGTACGAAATGCTCGATGTTGTAGATCTGCACGAGGCTGCTGTAGCAGGGCGAAAATCCCGGGTTGTCGCGAATCGCATCGCGAAAGATAGCGACCGCCCGCCGCCAGCTTTCAGGATCGAATTTCGACATCAAGTTCTGGCCGCGCAGCCAGCGGTCGTGCAGTTCGAGCGATACGTCGGGTTCGCCCGCGAGCCGCATCAGCCGCTCGGTCGACAGCTGCACGTTCAATGACGTCGCGATGCGGCGGATGATGCGCTGCTGCGTTTCGAACCAGTTGCCGAGGCCGAGCCGGAAGCTTTCGCTCCAGACATAGATGCCCGTCGTATCGTCCCGCAGCACCATTACGATGTTGATTTCGGTGCCGGCCTGGTAGGCGGTGGTCTCGATGCAGTATTGCGGCGCGCTGCCCAAGGCGGGCAGCACCACGGCCGCGGGAGGACGATCGACCACGCTCCATTCCCGGAAGCGGACGAGGCAGGCGGCGAGATGCTGCGAGAACCCCTGCACCAGATGGCTGTGATTTTCATCGACGCCATGCATCGCGAACGGCCGCAGCACCAGCCGTGTCCTCGCTGATATATTGGGCGCCGCCGACTGCAGCGCGGCTCCCCTGACCATCCGGATGGCGAATTCGTCGTTTGCGGCCGACGCGGCCCGATCGGTCGGCGCGCGCTCCAGA
>CADEDX010000308.1 GCA_902826195.1 uncultured Bradyrhizobium sp.
CGAAGGCATCGAACCCACCCTGCCGCTGTT
This sequence comes from uncultured Bradyrhizobium sp., assembly GCA_902826195.1. Lineage (GTDB taxonomy): Bacteria > Pseudomonadota > Alphaproteobacteria > Rhizobiales > Xanthobacteraceae > Bradyrhizobium. Next base: position 31 of record CADEDX010000308.1, read on the forward strand.
CCGGGCCCTGGTCCGGGAGCCCGACATCATCAACGGCGACTACAACATCCACTGGCTCGAGCAGTACCTTGCCGGCCAGCCGGCGGACGGGCAGGCGCGGTAGCAGAATCTCCCGGAGGATGGAACCGATCCGCCCCTGCGGCATTATTGTGAGCTGGGGGACCTTTGCGGGGGCAGTTCTAATTCCATGACGCGAGATCGTCTTGACGGCTGAAGCTCAGCGTCGGCGCGCTATCTGGCAAGTCCTGCTGTTGTCAGCGGGACTTCTGGTGCTGGTCGCCATCAGCGTTACCTCGGTCCTGTTGGTGAACAAGGCCCGCGATGCCAGCGGACTCGTTGTGCACACAGTCGAGGTCGAAAGCCAGCTTTCCAACCTGCTGCTGGAAATTCGTCGCGCGGAAAGCGCCACGCGCGCCTATCTGCTGACATCGGCGCCCCAATTCCTCGCCGAGTATGAAACCGCGGCGGCCAACATCCTGCCCGCCGCCGACCAGCTCGCCAAGATCACCAGCGATAACCCCGTTCAGGTTCAGAATTACGCCAAGCTGCGCGCTGCGATCGAGCACCGCCTGACCGAATTCGCACGCGGCATCGACCGCATCAAGAACAACGACGTCGCCACCAGCGTGAAAGTATTGCGCGAAGGCACCGCGACCGGCGCCGTGCGGGCCATCGCCGAGGCCGGGCGCGATATGCGCGCCGAGGAAGATCGTCTGTTCGCCCTGCGAACTCAGGCTGCCGATCGAGCGCAGGTTCTGGCCTCCTCCGTGACCATCGCCGGCTCGGGCCTCGTGATCGCACTGGCCGGCTTCTCTGTTTTTCTGGTGCGGCGCTCGTCGCGCGCACGCGATGAGGCCGAGACAAAGCTGCGCGATAACAACCTCAACCTCGAGGCCGCGATCGACGAGCGCACCGCCGATCTGCGCGAAGCCAATGACGAGATCCAACGCTTCGCCTACATCGTCAGCCACGATCTGCGTTCACCACTGGTCAACATCATGGGCTTCACCAGCGAACTGGAGGAATTGCGCAGCGACATCTTCAGGCGGATCGCGACGCTGTCGCGCGAACAGTCCGATTCACCATTGGTCCCGGAAAACGCCACCGATACCGCCGAGCCCTTACTCGAAGGCGCCGACAAGCAGCTCTCGGAGGATTTCACCGAGGCGCTCGGCTTCATCAAGTCGTCGATCGGCAAGATGGACCGGCTGATATCGGCGATCCTCAATCTCACCCGCGAGGGCCGTCGCGAATTCCAGCCGGTCCGGATCGACACCCGTGAGTTGATGGAGGGCATCGTTTCGACGGTGGCGCATCAGGTCGCCGAGGCCCAGGCCAATATTCTGATCGGCGAATTGCCGCAAATCGTCAGCGATCGCCTTGCCCTGGAACAAATCTTTTCCAATCTGATCGACAATGCGCTCAAATACCTCAAAACTGGGGTTCCCGGCGAAATCACGGTGCGCGGCCGCACCAAGCTCGGTTTTGCTATCTTCGAGCTATCGGACAATGGGCGTGGTATCGATCCAAAGGACCACCGGCGCATATTCGAGCTGTTCCGCCGCGCCGGAACCCAGGACAAGCCGGGACAGGGCATCGGCCTTGCCCACGTCCGCGCCCTGGTGCGGCGGCTGGGCGGAACCATGTCGGTCGCCTCGGAACTTCATCAGGGCAGCACGTTCACGATCACGCTGCCCATCAATTGGTCTGCCAAACGGAACACAGAAAAAAGATGAGTAATCCCGTCACCATCATCATGATCGAGGACGACGAGGGCCACGCCCGCCTGATCGAGCGGAACATCCGCCGATCCGGTGTCAACAATGAGATCAAGCCGTTCACCAACGGTACAGCCGCGCTGGACTACCTGTTCGGCAAGGATGGAACGGGTCTCGACCACAAGGGCAATGCGCTCCTCATCCTGCTCGATCTCAATTTGCCCGACACGACCGGCATCGACATCCTAAAGCGGGTCAAGGAAAACAAATACCTCAAGGCCACGCCGGTGGTGGTGCTGACCACGACCGACGATTCGCAGGAGATCAAGCGTTGCTACGAACTCGGATGTAACGTCTACATCACCAAGCCCGTGAACTACGAAAGCTTTGCCAACGCCATTCGTCAGCTAGGCCTGTTCTTTTCCGTCATTCAGGTACCCCCTGCAGCCACATGAAAACCGCGACGCCGACACTGCTGTATATCGACGATGACGCGGGCCTCGCCCGGCTGGTCGACCGCGGCCTGACGCGGGCAGGCTTCAAGGTCGTTCACGCAGCAGGCGGCGAGCAAGGGCTGGCCCGGCTGGCGCAAGGCGGCATTGATGTGATTGCACTCGACCAGTATATGCCCGGCCTCGACGGTCTCGAAACGCTGGAACAGATCATGGCAACGGCGGGCGCGCCGCCCGTGGTGTTCGTCACGGCCTCGCAGGATTCGGCGATCGCCGTCACCGCACTGAAGGCCGGTGCCGCCGACTATCTGGTCAAGGATACCCAGGGCGAATTCATTCCGCTGCTCCAGGTCGCCTGCAACGGCGCGCTGCGCCAGGCCGAGCTGCAACGGGCCCGCGACGAGGCGGAAGCCGAAGTTCACCGCTCGCGCGACCGCTATGCGGCGCTGGCCGCCGAACGCGAAGTGCTGCTGCGCGAAGTCAACCACCGCGTCGGCAACTCCCTGCAGATCATCGCATCGCTGCTGCACCTGCAGGCCAACTCGACCACCCAGGACGACGTCAAGGCCGCGCTGACCAATGCGATGGGCCGCGTCGCGGCGGTCGCGCAGGTCCACCGCCGTCTTTACACCTCGCACGATCTCAAAAGCGTGCTGCTGAACCAGTATCTTGAAGCGCTGCTTGAAGACCTGCGGCGGTCGGCCGAGGGCAACAAGATGTCGCGGCTGACGCTCAAGGCCGAACCGATCGAGATCGACCCCGACCGCGCGGTCGCGATCGGCATCATCGTCAACGAACTGGTGATGAACGCCGTCAAATACGCCTATCCGGATGGCTCCGGGCCTATTCACGTCGAACTGCAGCTCGACGGTGAGGATATCCTGGTCGCGATTGCCGACGATGGTGTCGGCTTGAATGTCAAGGTCGACCCGCGGTCCACCGGCATGGGACAGCGCATCGTCAGCGCCATGGCCGCCAAGCTCGACGCCACCGCCGAGCGCGATCCCAATCATCATGGCACCAGGATCGTGCTCCGTTTCCGCCGTACCCCGAAGACCGCGCCAAAGCCGAGCAGCGCTGCGGCGGGCTAGCCAAGGATACCGCAGCGTCGCCGCCTCGATGGCGTGTCGCTCGGCGAAAAGACCTCGAAGAAGGGCAAGCCCTGGGACGACGTCATCCCGATTGCGTGCGCCTATATGGAAGCCGCCCCCGACCGCTGCGTCTGGGCAAGCGACTGGCTGCATCCGGTCTCGGTGGTTCAGCCGCCCAACGACGCCGAACTGCTCTACAGCTGCGTCGCCGACAAGGCCGAGCTTCGGAAGATCCTGGTGGCAAATCCGGCCAAGCTGTTCGGCTACAACGATTAGTTAGAGCGTGGCGTTCATAAGCGCGGAGCCGGATACGAGATGGCTCCCGCTTTCGGCGGCACAGCGGGCATGGCCTGCATTGCTGCTGGCTCGGCCGGATCGCGAATGACTCATCTGAGACATCAGCGCGCGGATCTGATATCGGAACGCGTTACTCCGGCTTGATGCCGGCGGAGGGAGTGAGCGCAGCCACGGCGGACCCCAGTTGGGTCAGCCGCGCCGTAATCGTTTGAAACCGGCCTGTGTTGCATCGACTGCCATTCTCAGGATTATCGGATAGTCAGTGCTTGCGCCGACCGTCGGGCAGCATTTCACGATTGCAGAGATCATGTTCGACGTTCTGATGAACCTCTCGGTTGTTCTGTCTTGCGGCTTTCTCGCCATGCCATGGTTTTTTGGTGCGCTATGGGGGGACGAGAGGCGTTTTGCTCAGTACAGGATGTGCCGTAGTCATCCTGGTATGCTTTTCTCCAATATTGTTTTGGCTTTCATGCGGTGCCTGTGGCCAGGGCGCGATAGCCATCGTTGTGCTGGGGCCGATCTGGATTGTTTCGGCATTGCTTACGGTCGCTTCGGCGGCGTTCGCCTACTACAAATTCGCGCGCTAATTTCAGGCCGAGAGCCTAACGCAGCGCGACCGTCAAGAATGCCACGATGACCGGCAGCGTCACCGCCGCCAGAACCGTGCCAAGCGCCACCGCGCCCGAGACGGCTTCGGTCAGCCGTCCGTACTGGACCGAGAAGATATAGGCATTGGCGCCGGTCGGCATCGCGGCGAACAGCACGACCACGGCCCCTGAAATCGGCGGCAGCGCCAGCACATAGAACGCGAGGATCGCGGCGATGGCCGGCATCGCCAGCAGCTTGAGCGCGCACATCACGGCCATCGCGAGCGCCTGGCCCTTGATCCTGAATCCGAGCAGATTGATGCCGAGCGCGATTAGCGCGGTGGGCGAACCCGCCTGCGCCAGCGGTTGCAGCGTCCTGTCCGCCACGGGATGCAGCCCCAATCCGGTCAGGCGCCAGAGGAATCCGAAACCCAGCGCCATCATGATCGGGTTGCGCGCGATCTCGCGCACGGCGCGCAGGAACAAAAGCGGCGCGCTCTCGGAAGATTTCCGCTCGGCCCACGCCATCTGCAGCGTGCCGCAAAGCCAGAGCGGCGGCGTGTTGACCGAGATGATCAGCGCCATCGAGCCGGCCGCCTGACTTCCCAGCGCCGACAAGATCAGGGGAAGGCCGAGCATCACGATGTTGCCGTAGATCGAACCGATCACCAGCACCACGCCGTCCGCCCGGGATTGCCGAAGAACCGATGACACGAGCAACGCTGCAATCCAGGTCGCCGCCGTTGCCCCATAGTAAGCGCCCCACACCGCAAAAGCGTTGACGGCGGGAAATTCTGCGACGACCACGATCCGGAACAGCAGCGCGGGAATCGCAATGCGGAAGGCGAATTCGAAAATGCCCTTGTGCGCAGTGGGCGAGATGAAGCGCATCGCGACCGCCGCATAGCCGGCCGCGATCAACGCGAACACGGGAACGACGACCAGGACTGCGCTCATATTGCCTCATCCACCCATGATCTGGCCTTGTTGACGCCATTGCGGAACGTAGCATTCGCCCCGCCCGTCCTGCTATCATAAGCGCATGACATCGCGCGAGTCAGCCGCTTCCGAAATTACACCCCAAGTGCTGCTGCGGGCCTATGCCTGCGGCATTTTTCCGATGGCCGAGAGCGCCGAAGACCCGACGCTGTTCTGGGTCGAGCCGGAAATGCGCGGGCTGATTCCGCTGGACGGGTTTCGCATCGCCTCGCGGCTGGCCCGCACCGTGCGCTCGGATGGTTTTCGCGTCACCGTCGATACCGCTTTCAAGGCTGTCATTGCCGGCTGCGCGGCGCCGCAGCCCGGCCGCGACGACACCTGGATCAACAAGAGGATTCGCGATCTCTATCTCGGACTTTACGAACTCGGGCATTGCCACAGCGTCGAGGTCTGGCAGGACGACGACCTCGTCGGCGGTCTCTACGGGGTCAGCCTCGGGCGGGCGTTCTTCGGCGAGAGCATGTTCCATCGCGCCCGCGACGCCTCGAAAGTCGCGCTGGTGCATCTGGTGGCGCGGCTGATCGCGGGCGGTTTTGAACTGCTCGACACCCAGTATGTCACCGAGCATTTGCGCAGTTTCGGCGCGGTCGAAATTCCGCGCCGTCGCTACCGCGCCCTGCTCGACAAGGCGATCACGGGCGAGCCGGCGGATTTCATACGTTTGCCCGCCGACGCGCCCGTGCCCGGCACCCTGGCTCTCGAAATCATCGCCGCGCGCGGCTGATCACGCCGCGGTTCTGGTGAGCCGCACCACGTTAGACGGCGGCTTGGCCAGCAACCCCGGCAGCAACGCGTCCGCGGCGTACGCGCCCGAGATCAAGGCGGCTTCGACCCCGGGCCCGTGGGTCGAACTGCCGGCGACGACCAGGCCGGGGATCGGGCTCTTGACGCCCTTGAGCCGGTCAGTTTGCGCCACGCCATAGATCGAGCCCGCGCTCGACCAGTCATAGCGGGCAAAGGTCAGCGGGCTTGCTTCGTCCCGGTAGACGATATGGTTCGACAGGCCGGGAACGACCTTTTCCGCGATTGCGATCAACTGGTCGCCGATCTGCGTCTTGCGGGCCTCGTAGTCGGCCGTCCGGAGCGCTTCGCTCCAATCCTTCGCGGAGCCATCGGAGAACCACTGGCCGGCTTGCGCGTGAGGCTGCAGCGCCGTGATGGTCAACGTGGAATGGCCGGCCGGCGCCGCTGCCGGGTCGATGCGCGAAAGCATGGTGATGCCGATGCTCGGGGTGTCCTCGACATGGACCGCGGGACGGATGTCGGGGACGAAATCGACGCCGAGGTGGACCGTGAAGGCCGACGTCGCCGATTTCGTCTCGGCGATGCGCGCACGAAACTCGGCTGGAAGCTCATTGGGATCGATCAACTCCAGAAACGTTCGCCGCAGATCGGCGTTGCTGATGACAGCGCGGGCGGAAACCTGCTTTCCGTCGGCAAACGTCACCCCTGCGGCGCGACCGTCCCTGACGTCGATCTGCCTGATCGCGGAATTGAGCCGCAACTCGCCGCCGCGCTTGCGTATGGCATCCGCTAGAACGCCTGCGAACTTCCCGGAACCACCGAGCGGATGATAGCCGCCGTGGAAGTAATAGCCGAACAGCGGGATCATCTGCGCGCAGCTCAGCGTCTCCGATCCATCGCTGACATAGCCGGTCAAAGCGGCGACGAGCTTGCGCGCCTTGGGATCCCTGATATGCCCGTCGACCAGTTGATCGAACGACTTTTCCATCCACTGAACGGCGAGCGGGTGTGCTATCGAAAACGCCATCATGGCATCGACGCTCATGCCGAGCCCGGGAATACCGCCGACGCCGACCAGCGGCGAGAACATCCCATCGTAGATCGCACGGATGGTGGCAAACAGCGTCTCAAACCCCTTGCCCTCCGCCGGAAACAGACGGCCGAGTTCGGCGACGTAATCGTGCCAATCTGAGGGCACGTCGATGATCCGGTCGGCAAGGCGATAGGTGTGGTCGATACGCCGCCACTCGATCCGCTCGGCGATCCGCAGCCGTTCCAGGATGGACGTCACCGGGCCGCCCGGCCAGACTCCGGAGAAATCATGCGGCCCGGCGTCGAAGCGATAAACCAGCGGCTCTCCCTTGTGGTGCAGCTGGCGTTGGAACGTCTGGCAAAACCCGCCCGGCTGAAAATGTTGTTCGGCAACCAGAACCTTCAGCCCGGCATCGGCCAGCAGGGCGCCCGCCGTCAACCCGCCGATGCCAGCGCCCACCACCACCACGTCGAAATCGCGGTCACCTGTCGAACCGCCAAACGGAGGCGCCGGCCAGCCCCACGTTTCGCGCGCGTCAAGGCGCCTGCCCAGGGCACGCCGTATCAGCCATGTGGGTGCAAAGATCGAGGTCACCGCGCCGAACACCACGATCGCCGACGTTACGGCCGCTCCGGCCTTGAGATACCCGGCGAGGGCCAGCAGCAGGAACAGCACGCCCCAGATGCCGGAGATCACCATGTTGACGTTGTCGAAAACCGGGTTGCCCGCCTCGCTGGCGTGATCAGCGCGCGAAAACTCCGAGGTCCAGGGACGCCGCAGCAGCACTGCGGCGAGGGCGAACACGCCCAGTCCGGCGAACACGAATGTCAGCCCATGGGCGGCAACGACATCCGGCCACCGGAAAACGCCGAGTGCGAGAACCGCAAAGATCAGAAGGATCGCGCGTTCGAGGGTTCGCGCTTCTCGC
>CADEDX010000309.1:0-2678 GCA_902826195.1 uncultured Bradyrhizobium sp.
GGACCTCGTAAGCAAGACCCGTTTCCTCGAGCGCCCAGCGCACGCGCGTATCCCGCGCAAGTCCCCTGCCGCCATCGGGCGATTTTTCAAAGGCGGTGATCGTGATGGTCATGGCGCCGCTCCTCTCCGACCGACATCATCGGCTGAGAAACGGGCAAACTGTCAAGGCAACTCGCAGCGAGTTTTCTCGTGCTGGCCTGGGAACCTCCACCGGAGTTGCACGGGACTAACAGCCCCGTGATCAACACGCCGGCAGCGGTAACGTGAAGAGATCGACGCCGCCATGAAGCGGTTTGCAGTGCCTTATGCTTCGTTCTTGGGCATGTATTTTCCGATCACGCATTTGTAGCGCTGGAGGCGCCATTCGCGATATGGGCCCTTGGCGAGCCAGTCGGCAATGCCAATCTGCGCGTTGACCGCGCAGGCGCTCATGGTGATGCCGGACTGGTCGCTGGTGGTGACGACCTTTTCGAGACAAAGCTGGCTGTTGCAGAGAACAGCAACGAGAGTGACGAGCATGGCGACCTTCGCTGATAAGGAAAATCCAGTTCGTTCAATCAATGCAGGGTTCATGCCAACATCGGTGAACGCCGTTTTTTGACGCCCCTTACGCGAATCTCCCCATACGCATGCAATCGCTTTTGTGACCGTGCATTTGCGCCTGGCGATGCCAGTGAGTGCAAACTTCCTTGAGAGTAGGGGTGGGTGCGGACGATTCGCAAAGCGTATTACTACGGGACCATGCTGGAATGGCTACCACTGTCTTAACGCTGCAACAGTGCCCGGATCCCAAATCGAACGCCTTGCAGATGGTAGGGCGCCGGCAATACCTTGTTGCCGCTTTCAACCGACTGGTTGATGGGGCTGCCCCGCCTTCAATTGCGGCGTGACGCGGCGCTTTGTTTATCCTGCGAACCGGTCGGGCTCATCCCATAACGCATTCCGGACTCAATCGCGACATCGCGCCGCGCGGGTTGCGCCTTTCACGTGCATGGCGGTTCCCTTCCCCGTGCAGAATGAGGCAATAGTGCAACAACGTCGTTCGAACTTGAGTGAGGCGCATCGTTGGGCAGGGAGAAGCAAGCGTATGGCGGTATAATCGCATCGACGAATCCGAAAAGGAGTTTTCGATGTCGAAGTTTGCGATTGGTGAGCAGGTCGAAAATGTTGCCAACGGCCGCGAGTCGGGCACGGTGGTGGCCGTGTTTCCGACCGTAGACGGAGGTTTCCGATATGCCGTCGACACCGAAGGTTACGGCGCGCTGCAGTTCTTCGCCGAAGAGAAGCTGGCTCCAGCCATGACGAGCGAGGGGGTCACATGAGTGGCCGTGCAACCAAGCAGGCGATCTCCTCGGTTGAGCTGCCGGTAGACAATAGCGATGCCGTGCGCATCAGGCATCAGCTTGACGCCTGGGCCAATGCTGCAAGTCGCGCGCCCAGACTGGTGGCGACGGGTGGCGACGAGGCGGGCGCCGGTCCTTCCGGCAAGGCGCCCCCTGCCGCGAAGAAGCGCAACCGCACCGCGGCGGCCGCGCGTCCCAAAGCGCCGCGGGCGACCAAAGCCGTAGAGGTCAGGGCGGCGGAAGCCCATACAAGCTGGATCGAGGCCGCGGCGGCAACCAAAGCCAATGTCGATCCGGAACTGCCGATCGCGTCGCTGGAGCCGGAGGTGGTGTCCGCAACGCCGGCCATGGCTGAGCCCGTTGTCGCAACGCCGGAGCGTGCCGTCGCCAGCCGCGCCTTTGCCTTGGTCGCAGCGCTCGCGCTGGCTACCGTCGCTGCCTATTTTTCGGTCGCCGGGATGGCCGAGATATTTCCCGGCGATCCGGTCGCGGTGATGGTGCTCGCCGGTACCATGGAGGCCGGCAAGCTGGTGATCGCCGGATGGCTGGCCGCGCATTGGCGGCGGACCAACTGGAAAATGCGCACGGTTCTGATGGCGCTGGTCGCCGGGCTCGCGCTGATCAACGCCGCCGGCGTGTTCGGCAAGCTGGTCGAGGCACATGTCAGCGTGGCGGCGACGTCGCGTTCCGGTGTCGCCGAGCGCATCGAGGCGCTCGACGCGCGTGTCAAGGCGCAATCGGCCGTGGTTGCCGACCTCGACAGCCGCATCGCGCAGATCGACCGGGCCGTTGATGAATCGACGCGGCTCGGCCGGGTGACGCGGGCGATCAACATCGCCACGCAGCAGCGTGTGACGCGGGATGGGCTGGATACGCAGCGGCAGGCGGCGACGGCAACGCTGGTCGGCCTGCAGGCACAGCGCGCGGCGCTGACCGGCGAGCGTTCGCGTATCGAGGCGTCCGCGGGTCCGATCCAGTATCTGGCGATGATGGCCGGCGTGGCGCCCGAGGTCGCGGTGCGCTGGCTGATCCTGCTGATGGTGCTTTGCTGCGATCCCGCAGCCATCGCGCTGACGGTCGCGGCGGCTGGCGTGCGAGCCCGGCATGTATAAGCAAGCGTAGCCCGGATGAGCGAAGCGACATCCGGGGTTTCACTTTTCTCCCGCATGTCGCTTGCGCTCATGCGGGCTTCTCACTGATGGCCGCGTTAACAACGAGTGAATCGTTGGCGCGCGCGCCATCAGCAACGACTTTCCTGAATACGATATTCAGTGTATTATCGTTTCCCATGAGTTGGGATGCGAAAGACGTAGCGCTGCTCAAGGAGCTCTGGGC
>CADEDX010000309.1:2778-6075 GCA_902826195.1 uncultured Bradyrhizobium sp.
CGTTTCCCATGAGTTGGGATGCGAAAGACGTAGCGCTGCTCAAGGAGCTCTGGGCCGCTGGACACAGCGCCGGTGAGATCGCAAGCAGGCTTGGTCACAGCCGCAATGCCGTCAGCGCCAAGCTGAAGCGGATGGGCCACAAGCGCGGTCACAAGCCACCGACAGCCAACCCCAGGATCGTAGACGTGCGAACGCGCAAGCCGACGCAGGTAGCAGCCTGTGCCCGTCCGGTGGAGCGGGTGGTTTCGAGGCCGAAGAAGCCGAACAAAGCTGCGGCGAGACCAGCGGTGCCGGCCAGAGAACTCACCAAGCGCGAGCTTTACGCCATGCTGGCCAATGCGGTCAGGAACACCGGCTAAGGTTTTTCGCGGGCGTGATCGGGAGCCGGGTGCAACACTGATCGGCTGCCGACGGGAGCGGGACAGCGCGAATTTGCAAGCCTTCCCGCGCGGCGCGGGAAGTGCGCGCTCGCCGGCTACATCGTCCGGCCTTTCGAAAGCCTGGCGGTCTTGGCCGGTTTCGCCTTGGGCTTGCTGCGGTCGTCCCGCGCGGCGAGCCGGCTGACCTTCCTTGTGGTCGTGGCTTCCGCCTCCTGCGTCTTGGCGCTGCCGCGGCGAGAGACGTATTCCTGGCCGTCGATCGGCGCCACATGCGGCGGATCGCGGTTGAGATAGGGACGACCAATGCCAAAATCCTTGCCGCGGTCGTCGATCCACTTCCAGAGCTTTTCGGTCGAGACCCATCGCTGGGCGCGGCTGTTGCCCTTCACGCTGACGATATCGGCCGCAAGTCCCTTGCCATAGCCGCCGCGGAAACTGCCACCATGGTAGGAGCGATCGGTCGCGGCCTTGAGGCCGGTCGCGATCCCTTGACGATAGTCGTCACGAAACGCGCTGGTGATGCCGGGCTGCAATCCGGCCCGTTCGGCCGCGTAGAGCGTATAGAAGAGCTTCAGCTTGAAGTTCCGGTCCATGCCGCCGATGACATAGTCCATCATCGACATTCCTACCCGGTCAGCCGCCTTCGGGTCCTTCCACGCGAACTCCTCGTCGACGCGCTTGGTAAAGGTCCGGGTGACGGTGACCATCTTGCCCTTGCGCTTGATCTGCACCTTCCGGCGCTCGTGCACCTTGATGGCGTCGATCTTCGGCGCCCGTTCGTACAGCGCCCACAGATAGCGGTCGATGCAGGTCTCCGCGACCAGGCATTCCTCGTTGATTTCGAGGGTGTCGATCGCGCGCGGGCCGGTGTCGAGTTCGGGGTCGGGCGTGTTGAGGGTTGCGACGTCGACTGCGGAATCGGCCGGCGAAATCTCGAACAGCGATATCGGCTCGTAACGATAGGCGCCGGCTGCTGCTGCAAATGCCTTGTCCAGCCGGGATAGCGCGACCGGCGCGATATCGACGTCGCCGATGGAAGCGCTTGCCAGTGCCATGACCTGCGGAAATTTTGTTCGCGCGTGAGCAAATGAATCGTGGCGTTCTACGATCGGCTTCGCGCTGACGTTCTCGGTCGAAGCCGTGCGGCCGTTACCGCCGATCCCGGCCAGCGCGCAGCTTGCCAGCGCTACGCCCGCGACTGCGTTGATACGGCGCTGCGCCTTCGTTTCCAATCGCCATGGGTCCATGATCCGGCCTCCCAAGGCTCCGCATGAGCCTGAATTCAATAGCCAAGCACGCGACAACCCGCATTCTTCGGAGTGGGAATGAATGTGCAACCGTAGCAAGCTGCAGCGCCGGCCGTTTTCTCAGAGGTGTTGCCCCATTACCACGCGCCTCAACATGGAACCTGCTGTGCCATTTTGCGACGTGCGGTATTCGAATCTGACGCGTGACCGGAACTCAGCGCCGGAGATCCTTGAACGCGTCATCGAGGCGATCGAGTGCCTCGTTGAGAATCGGTCTCGGCGTGGCGAAGTTGAAGCGCAGCCAGGTTGCGCCGCCGGGGCCGAATTGCTCGCCCGGGCTGACATAGATGTGTGCCCGGTCCTTGACCCTCGCCGCGACGTCTTCGGCCGGCAAGCCGGTGCCGGAAAAATCGACCCACGCCAGATAGGTGGCATCGAGCGGCATCGACCGCGCGCCTGGTGCTGCGCGTTCGATCCTGCTGTTGAAGATATCGTGGCTGCCGGTGAGATAGGGCAGCAGCGCATCGAGCCAGGCATCTCCGGTTCGCCACGCCGCTTCGGTCGCGACCATGCCGAAGGCGTTGTAGGAGGCCAGCCCGCTCGCCGCGATCCGCGCGTCGATCTTCTGTTTCATCGCCGGATTCGAGGTGACGCAGGCGCCGACATGGGCGCCGGCAAGATTGAAGGTTTTCGTGGCGGCGACGCAGGTGATCAGGCGATCCGCGATCTCGGGCGCGGCCGCCAGTGTCGGCGTGTGTTTTGCGCCGCCCAGCAGCAGGTCGCAGTGGATCTCGTCGGAAACCAGGATCAGGTTGCGTTCGGCGCAGAAGGTGGCGAGCGCACGAATCTCCTCGACCGACCACACGGTTCCGCCCGGATTATGCGGACTACAGAAGAACACGATTTTTGTGCGCGGCGTGAGTTTCTCGGCAAGCGCATCGAGGTCCATCATATGGCGGCCTTGGCGCAGTGTCAGTTGCGCGTCGAGGATGCGCCGTTCATTGGCAAGGATGATCTTTCGAAACGCATGATAGGCCGGCGGAAACACCACGACCTCATCGCCGAGTTCGGTGACGGCTTGCAGGATCAGGCCCAGCCCCGAGACGACACCGGGCGTCGGGCTGACCCAGGCCGGGTCGATCGACAGGTCGTGCCGGCGCGCCATCCATTCGGAAAGCGCGATCGCCCAACTGCCGGTGTCTGCATAATAGCCATGGACGGCACGGGTCACGACAGCGGTCAGTTCTTCCGTCACGCCGGGAGGCGCCGCGAAATCCATGTCGGCGACCCACATCGGAATCGCGTCCGCTGCGGTGATTCCCGAAAGCTTGGCCATCATGTCCCACTTCGACGCGTGCGTGCCGCGGCGGTTAATTACGCGATCGAAATCAAACATCGGCACAGCGGCTCCTGCGGTGGGTTGGGGCGTCAAGGACGGTTGGGCAAGCTCAGCACGAAATGCGTTACCCCAGCAATACGTGGTCCGCACCGTTCACGGCTTCCGCGCTGTCCGTCACCGTCTTTTCCAGCGATCCCGCTTGTACTGAAATGTTTTCGGCAAAGAACCGCGCCACCGCGACGTAGCGCTGCGGATCGCCAGCCTCGCCATGGTTCTTGGCGGCCAGCGCTTCGCCGGCCAGCATGCAGCCGCCGAGCGTCGCGCCGAACAG
>CADEDX010000309.1:6175-7858 GCA_902826195.1 uncultured Bradyrhizobium sp.
CCCTCATAGATCGTGGTGATGCGCGCGTCACGGTAATGCTGCGCGGCGCCGGTCTCCTCGATAAAACCCATGCCGCCGTGAACCTGCACGCCGAGATAGCTCACCTCGTTGCCGATATCGGTGGAGAACGCCTTTGCAATCGGCGTCAGCAGCGCGCCGCGCGTTGCGGCGTCGGCGCGCACCTTCGGATCCTTGGCGCGCACGGATACGTCGAGCGCCACCGCGGTGGCATAGCAGATCGAGCGCGCCGCGGCCGTCATGCTGCGCATCTGCAGCAGCATGCGCTTGACATCGGGGTGAACGATGATCGGGTCGAGCCCGTCGCCCTTTTTGCCGACGGCGCGGCCTTGGCGGCGCTCCTGGGCGAAGGCCAGCGCCTGCTGATAGGCGCGGTCGGCAATGCCGACGCCTTCGAGGCCGACGCCGAGGCGGGCCTGGTTCATCATCGTGAACATGCATTGCATGCCGCGATTTTCCTCGCCGATCAGGTAGCCGATCGCGCCGCCCTTGTCGCCCATGGTCATGGTGCAGGTGGGGGAGGCGTGCATGCCGAGCTTGTGCTCGACGCCGGAGGGATGGATATCGTTGCGTGCGCCGAGCGAGCCGTCGGCATTGACCAGAAATTTCGGAATGAGGAAGAGCGAAATGCCCTTGGTGCCCGCGGGCGCATCGGGCAGGCGGGCCAGCACGAAATGCACGATGTTATCGGTCATGTCGTGGTCGCCATAAGTGATGAAGATTTTTGTGCCCGTGATGCGATAGGTGCCGTCACCGGCGCGCTCGGCGCGGGTGCGCAGCGCGCCGACATCAGAGCCGGCCTGCGGCTCGGTCAGCTGCATGGTGCCGGTCCATTCGCCGGAGACCAGTTTTTCCAGGTAGATCTTCTTCAGTTCCTCGCTGCCATGGGCGTCGAGCGCCTCGATGGCGGAAAGCGTGAGCAGCGGGCAGAGGCCGAAGGCGACGTTCGAGGCGCTCCAGATTTCGGTGCAGGCGGCGTTGATCGCCATCGGCAGGCCCTGGCCGCCAAAACCCTCCGGGCCCGACACCGCGTTCCACCCGGCGGCGATCCAGCGCTGATAGGCGTCGGGCCAGCCCGGCGCGGTCGTCACCTTGTGGTCCTCGAGCTTGATGCCGTGCTCATCGCCGACACGATTGAGCGGCGCTAGCACGTCGCCGGCGAATTTGCCGGCCTCCTCCAGCACGGCCGCGGTGATGTCGCCATCGAAATCGCCGTAATGGCCGGCCTTCACGGCCGCCTGCAGCCCGGCGCCATGGTTGAGTGCGAGCAGGATGTCGGAGATCGGCGCGCGGTAAGTCATGACGAAAATCTCACTTTGACGGGAGCTGGGCTGCCGTATTCCCACGAAACCGGCGTTGTCTCAACACTCCCGTGGGTGCTTCGAGGGGTTGGGGAGGTCGCCCCGGGGGCGCAAACCGGGCCGGGAGCTCCGCCCCTGCGCTATTGTAATAAAGTGTCACGTCCGGACCCGGATTTCGGACGAAATTTCCGGATTTCGGCCTGTTGAAATGGCCTGTTACCCTCTATAGACCGGGCACTGTCCGAACCGGTTCGCCAAGGCGCTTTCGCGCGCGTCCCGGTCGGCCTGTTGGGGCGTAGCCAAGCGGTAAGGCAGCGGATTTTGATTCCGCCATTCGGAGGTTCGATCCCTCCCGCCCCAGCCA
>CADEDX010000310.1 GCA_902826195.1 uncultured Bradyrhizobium sp.
CGTGCGGACAGCGATGGGCGCAACTGTGTCCCGAATATGGGCGGATCTGATTTTCAGCTAGTGTTGGAATCTGACCACACAGCACCCAACTTTAAGCAGCGTGGACGCCCCGGCGCTGGCGTCGATCAACCGGCAACCACCCCCCCGGAACCTGCCACGGGCAGGAGCACCAGCGGCGTCCCAGAGTGAAGGAAGGCCTATTTGCCAGGCCAGAGGGCAACGGCACCAATCCCGATCCACCGTCGACGCCTGCCATCGAGCTATCCATGACGGCCACCCGCGTGCCGCAACTGGTTTGCAGCCATACCGCAGACACGGAGCTTTCTCGGAGAGGGTGGACGCGGGCCTAAGTACTTGCCGCTGACTACGACATCCAAATGGCACGCAAGCTCTTGATCGAGTTCGTCGGCGGACAGCCCGCGGATATACTGGTCGAACAATTTGCCAGCGATGCGAAGCCATGCGCCTAATCCAGCTCTTGGTGATGCTTTACCGCCTCAGGTTCGCGCGGTGGCGGGCAGAACGCGCTGGACGGCGTCGACCTCGCTGATAGCCTCAGCGGTCCCGCCAGTGGACATCCAAGCTCAACTGCCCCGCCTTACCGGCGGGCTTTTTCGTGGTGCGCTGCACGACAAAGGAACATTTCTTAACTTCTGGATTTAAGTGGTTTTTATAGGGAGTATTGCGTGTGCCCCATTCAAAGAAGTGGACTGACGACGAAGTAGCAAAGGTGAAGAGGCTTGCTGGAAAGGTTCCTGCTCGACAAATCGCCGCGGAGCTAGACCGGACTCCAGGAGCTTTAGCGTTCCAGGCGTCGAAGCTGAAGATCGCTTTACGGTGCCAAAGCGCCCGTCGACGTGCTGCTACAGAGAAACCGTCGCACTCCGCGCCAGCCAGTGATTAACCGCTTACCGGTGCTCGACTTTGTCGCAGGGCATAGACGGTTAGTTCGGTCCGAACATCACGTACAGCAGGACTGCGGCTGTCGCAGCCAGAGTGAACACTTCCATGATCAGAGGACGTTCCATGGCGCATCAACCCGTGCAGAGACTGCGCGTTCCCTCAATCACCGCGAAACCGTCTAGCCGCAGCACGGCGGCGCCTCGAAATGTTTGGCCTACGTCGCATTCGCCAATGTTCCTTAACCCAGTCGGGTTACGCTTTGAACAATCGCGGAAGCCCCCAAGGCCCCGTGAGAGTAATGCGTAGGGCCGTCGCTGTCTCAACCCAGCGGCGGCTTTTTCGTTAAGCGCTGACTGTCAGTCCAGTCACGCGGAGTTTCGAATTAGATTCTGACGCTACCGCTTGAGTGCATTGAGCGGCTTGAGTTCGGTCTCGAGTAGAAACTGAAGCTCACCATCATGATCTAAAGCGTATCTTGGTTCACCATCGTCACTGGTGAAAATACGAACAACTTTGCCTGAGTGATCTTTATCCTTGGCGACCGCATCGCCAATCGCAAACTTGGCCATCGTAGTTCCAGTCCAACACGCTCTGTTTGCCTGCCGCGGTATGCGGAGGCATTGCGTAAGCCGTGAAAAACTTGAGCCGCAAATTATGGGCGCGATGTCTAGATGATTGCCGACGGTCTGTCCCGCCGAAAAAAGAGGTTCTCTTTAAGTGTAGTTAAGAGCGTTGCTTCTCTGCCACGGCGCAGGGCAGGGGTTGTACCCAGAAAAGCGTCGCAGGCGCTGCGCCGGTGTTGATGATCAAGCTGACAGCGGCGCGTGAGATCACGCCGTATAGGTGGGATCATCCCGATGAAGAGCGTTAGCTAGAAATGATGCGAGGGCAATCTTTATCGACGCGCTAGGCTGGTCCGGGAAACCCCGGACTCCGCGGAGGCGCAATATGGAGGGCCGTAGCTGCCTCAACCAGCGGTGGCTTTTCACATGGTGGTCAGCCGTATCCACGGTCAATCCGATGAGTTACCGCTATATATTGCAAACAGAGAGCAATTCCGCTTATCGCAGATGACGAACCATGCCCATACCGATTGCGTTCGACGGAACCAAATTTGATCACTCTCTGCCGGGCAGGTGGCTATTGGGTAGGCCCCAAGGGCTGTCAACATAAGTTGCCAGATATGAGGTCGCCCTGGCTGCTCTCAACCTCATGGCCCGGCCGTACTGGCGTCGCCCCAATGGGGCGGGCAACTGGGGCATTGTGACGTCTGCCTGAATCTACGTAGAGCACATTATTCCGAAAGGAATTTACTGGCTCGCCGGCTACCGCTGGCGGGCCGCTGCGTTGCAACTTTGCTATTCCGACCTGGCAACAATCCCTCGCGCACTTTGTTGCGAGCAGCCCACTGAAATGGAACCGCACGAAAGCGTGACGCGTTTGAGACGGGACCTGTTTTGCACGCTCGGAAGTTGCTTCCGGGTGCGGTATTTAAGCCCGTGTTGAAGAAATTTTTCCGGCTGTGTCGGTCTTTACCACCGCCGTTCGTCGTTCCCAAAAGCCGAAGTTTACGGCTTAGAACAAACGGTGCAATGCTCAACGGGAGTTCCACATGAAATTCATGATTTTGGTCAAATCGAATCCTGACCTGGAGAAGCGCATTGACGCCATGAGTGATGCCGCAATGAAAGAACCGATGGCGAAGATGGGTGTCTTTAATGACGAACTGAAAAAAGCCGGTGTGCTGAAAGACTGCGATGGTTTGCGCCTGAGCCGCGAGGGCAAGCGTGTGCGTTTTGATGGTGCATCGCGCACTGTTGTTGACGGCCCCTTTGAGGGCGACCTCGTCGCTGGCTACTGGATATGGGAGATAGCCGGCATCGAGGAAGCTGTTGCATGGGTGAAGCGTTGCCCAAATCCGATGCCGGTGCCGTCGGAGATCGAAATCCGGCCAATTTAAACGCCCGCTATTCGCAGCTGATCTACGAGAGCAATTGTAAAGGAGTTTGTCATGGATGACCGTCCTACTTCCTTGCAGCCGTCTGAGCAACTCGTCCAAAAAGGCAAAGCAAGCCAACCGAATGAAAGCAATGCCTATCGCAAGGCGCGGGCCGCCCTCCTGGCCGAAGAAATCGAACTGCGCAGGCACATAGCGCGTGTCGCCGCCCAGCGGCGCGCCTTGCCTCCCGGCGGCGAGGTCAAAGGTGATTACCAGTTTTTGGGCGAGGCAAGCAGCGTACAGGGCGCCAATCCCACCGGCATCGATGCGCTCTTCGGCGATAAAGACACGCTTTTTGTTTACAACTGGATGTACGGGCCAAAACGGGCGCGGCCTTGCCCGATGTGCACCGCATTTCTCAGTAGCTTCAACGGCAACGCGGATCATATTAAGCAGCGCATCGCACTGGCGATCATTGGGCTTTCGCCGATCGAACGGCAGGTGGCCTTCAAGGTCGAGCGCGGCTGGAAAAATCTGCCGTTGTATTTCGATGTGAACGGAAACTTCAGCCGCGACTATCACGGCATCATGGACGATAGTGTCGATAAAGCCTCGATCAACGTCTTCTTCCGCCGTGATGGCGTTATTCGACATTTCTGGGGCGCTGAAACAGGCTTCGTGGAAGCTGAACCCGGCGAAGATCCGACGACAGCGCCAGATCTGATGCCACTTTGGAATGTCCTGGACCTTACACCCGACGGGCGTGGGACCAACTGGTATCCGAGCATAACCTATTAAGTCTGTAACGAATCCAACCGAGGAGGAGATCTATGAGTTACATCGATGGATACTTGCTGGCCGTGCCTTCCGACAAAAAGGAAGAGTATAAGGCGCTTGCGGAGAAAAGTTGGCCCATGTTCAAGGAATGGGGTGCAACACGACATGTCGAATGCTGGAGTGATGACGTCCCTCATGGCATGACGACTGATTTCTTCCGTGCCGTGAAGGCAACCGAACGCGAGAGCGTCGTGTTCTCATGGATCGAATTTCCGTCGAAGGAAGTTCGAGACGCAGCAGGCAAGAAGATGCGCGAGGACCCGCGCATGAAGGAATGGGGCGAGGCCATGAAATTCGTGGATGGCAAGCGCATGGTGTTCGGCGGCTTCGTTCCACTTATGGACAAGCGCGCTTGAGCGTTCGTGGCGCACCGCGCCAATGCGATCAGATCGGTGCGCCCTTATGTCGAAGCATTACCGTCTCTCGAATCGCGCGGTTCGAGATCAGGATTGCGCTAAACCCCAGCATCATCAGCAGCACCGCAATCGGAGTTGTTGGCCAACCGGGCTTATCATCGAGTGCCTGGGAGGTGTGGCTTGCGACTCGTTGAGACGGCGCAGATGTCAGAAATATATCGACGTCCAACTGACGCGCAGTCCGCTTGTCGGGCTCTGGCTGATCCAACTCACCAGTGAGCAAATATGCCCGGTCCGCGCTTAGAACAGGAGCAGCAGCTTTGACTTCCAGTGCCAAAGTGGACGGCAGCGTTTGAGGGCTCTCCGGCCGGAGCGGAACCAGCTTCGCCTGCGCATCTTCGACGCGCCTGAGCTTGGGTCGTATGCTCTCGCTTTCAGGGGAGGTCACGACACTGGCGTTTGCAGAACGATACCCTCCGGGCTTCCTTAATCGCGGCTGTTCCGTGGTTTGGAACCAGCATTTGCGGTGGCCATCCCTGTGATAGACCCACCTTTGGCCCGCCATGGACGTGGTACCAGGGCGTGACAAGCACGTTTCTTGGGAGGCAGCAGGCGCTGCGGCCCGCTCGGTGGCTGCCTTCGGGTCAGAGCGCTCAGCAATCGGATTCGAATACGCAGGCGATAAAGAGACACCGGTGAGAGTGACCAGGGCGGGAAAAAAACATCTCAAATGCGCGAACATGAGAATCTACTACGTTTGCGCCCCGCGCGATTTTTCCGTGGCAATATGGGTCATAATTGGACACAAATCAGGCCACCCCGCGGATTTATTCAGACCTATAGTTAGAGTCAGCCGGTGTAACGCAGGTTGCGGCAGAGATTAAAATACCGTGCGATGTCCGCTGAGGGCAAAGTCCGACATCCGTTTCTAAACGGCGGCCTTGTGGCCTACACGCGAAAATATTTGAGCGCGAACTTGCCTTGTCGATTACGCAACGGGCAGCCGCAACCAAGGCAGGTCAATTTTTTGTAGCGATTGGCGGCGCTTCGGCGCGAACGACCTTGTATTCGCTATCGCACGCGGGGCAGCGAAACGGGTAGGCGGCGGTATCGGGCATGGGCGAGGAATAACAGCCCACAACAAACCGCCAAATCTTACTCATTTGAACCGGTTCGCTCTATCAAGCGACGGACCAGTTGTGGTTGCGCGTCGGCGCGCAACTAGCGCCCGGCTAAAAGTCGCCTCTTGCGCGCACGAGCAGGCCGGTTGTGCGGTCGCGCGACCGGTGATCGCAGAGCGCCTAAGCGTGGCGCTTGAGATGGACAATTGCTTGCATATCTGATGGAGGCACCCATGAGAATCCTCGCCTGGCTCGCCGTCATTTTTTCATTCGTGGTCGCGGACCCGGTCCTCGCCAAGGCCAATCGCAGCGTCGTCCTGGTGCTTGACGCGTCGGGAAGCATGAACGCTAGGCTGGCGAACGGCCAGACACGCTTAGAGGCGGCAAAGAACGCCGTCGCTGAGCTGGCGCGAGAGATGGACGGAGAGACCCGTCTTTCATTTTGGGCTTACGGGCATCAAGCGCCGACACACAGGAAGGACTGCCGGGATACGGCGCTGCTAGTTGACTTTGCTCCGGTAGCGACAAACCGAGGGGATATAGCCGCAAAAGCGCGAGCACTGGAAGCTCGCGGTTACACCCCGATTACACGATCGCTGACGCTGGCCGCCGAAAGCATCTCGAAGGAGGAGAGCGCCGAGCGGGCAATCGTCCTCGTGAGCGACGGCCAGGAAACCTGCGAGGCCGATCCCTGCATAGCGGCCAAGGCGATTGCCGCCGCGGACGCAAAGCTGGTGATCCATACTATCGGCTTCGGGGTGGGCGCGGCCTCGCGCATGCAGTTGCAATGTATTGCCAGCGTTGCCCGGGGCCGCTACTTCGACGCGCAGGACGCTCACGGTCTCGCGACCGTGCTCGGACAGGCGACGGTCACCAAGATGGCCGCCATGAATACCGAGACAAAGGTCACGGTGAAGGCCAACGTCCCGAGCCGTATCCACATCAAGAATACCTGGGCAGGCGCCAGCCACGTTGTGACCGCTGCAGACGACGGGCATCAGGTCGCTGATATAAACGGTGCGGTCGGGCAGGCGGAGGTGCCGCCCGGCATCTATAATGTACAGTTTGCGAATGGGACGTGGCGCGGTGTCGAGGTAAAGCCGGGCGAGACGACCTTGCTGGAGATCGGCCTATTGCAGATCGAGGGCGGGGCCAGCGACATCGGCGGCTACACGCTGGCCGATCCCGAGACCGAAGAGGTGCTGATCAAGAACAAGGTGATCAGCACCATCCCGCTGATGCCCTCGCGCGTCACGATCATGTCGGGAACGGTGGCGTGGCCGAGTATTGAAATCGCGGCTGGCAGGACCACGTTGCTGCGGCCGGCACGCATTACAGTTAGCGGAGCGAAGGCTGGCGAATACAAGGTCACGACGTCGGATGGACGCGCTGTCGGCAAAGTATCGCGGCTCTTTAATCTACCGGTGCCGCCAGGCACTTATCTGGCCGAAGTCGAAGGCCAGCAGCTTACGGTCGACCTGCGCGAAGGCCAGACGCACGAGATCAAGGTTGATTAGTCGCGTATTGCGACGCGCTTGTCGCGGATGATGCCACGCCGCTTTATCTCGGGAGGCAAGTCTTGGCGCAAAGTGGCCGCTCGAACGCTAGTTGCGTGCGAAGTCCGTTCTAGTAAACTAAACCGGGATCCAGCCCTGGAAGCCGAGATCAAGGCAGTCCGCGGGCGTCTATCTGCCCGATCAGTTGCCGTAGTTTTTCGTGGAGCTCTGGATTCGATCCGTCGAGATTGAACACGGATGCCAGATTGCCGGACGGGCCGAGCATGGCCGTCCGTGGACAATGTCCGGCATCGCAGAGCAGTGTCCTAAATCTGTCGTTTGCCACCCTGACTTCGGCGGAATCGTTGGGCGACCAAGCGAGCAACACCGGTATCGCGACAGCGGACAGTCCGACCGCCAAATCCTCGATGCGCTGCGTGGCGTCGAACTCGATCGATACGAGGACTGTCCCCGCGATATCGGCATGATCGAGGCGGACCTTGTTGAGCAGCAAATCCACAAGAGGCGCCGCACTGGCTCCGAAGCCGATCGGAACGATCTCCTGACCGTTGCCATGAAACAGGTCGGCGTTCTCGAATACCCAGGAAATCGCGGCCGCGGCGCCTTTTGTCAATTTCTCAGGATGCCGACCGTCTGCATCGGGATATCGCGCATGGACGGCGAGCAGGTGATGTTCTGCCGCAAAGCACATGGCGGCCGTGATGACTACCTCTTCCGTCGACCTGACCGGATCTTGCGATCCGGCTGTAAAGAACATCACGATAGGCCGTCGCTTCGGCCCAACGTCGTCATCTGCGGAATTTGCGACATCCAATATGCTGGCTTCGTCGCTCTCGTACTTCAAGTTTCGTGTGAAGACGACGCCCGACGAACAAGGCCTTCCCGCCATTGCAGCGATCAAGGGACCATCGGACGGTCGGTCCTGGCCGATCGCGACGTTCGCTGGCTCTCCGGCTACGGGCGCGATCTGCGTCAAGCCCGTGGAAACGAGTGAGCTGCCGAGGAGAATGAGGAAGCTGAGTGGAGCGGTTTTCAACATCATAAACGTACCGAATGATCGAACGCGCAATCGTCGGAAGAACGATATCAGACGTCGGAGCCGACTTTGAAGGGGAGGCGATTTCCCAGAACCGTCATTATATGCGCAAATCGCGCACTTCGACACCAAAGAG
>CADEDX010000311.1 GCA_902826195.1 uncultured Bradyrhizobium sp.
AAAGTGAATCATCAAGCCTTCGCCGTGGCGAGGGGGTTCTTCAGCAGACTGCTAGGTGGTTCTCACAAACCCAGCCGCAGCCTCGCAGCGAAAGCAATTCATGGCTCGGCACCCGCAGGATAGCATTGACCAAGGGAGAGTAGGACTCGGCATCCTTATCCCGCCAATACTTGGGGCATTGCAATCGTCCGAGCGTAGCGGAATCCTGTCCGATGAGCACCAAGAGCCGAGAGGTCGTCCAAGGCGGTCGCATCATGGGTACGGACATCCATGCCAAGGCTGCCCGCGAAACCGCGCAGAAAGCCATACGAGAAGCGGACCGAGCCGAGGCTGAGCAGTGGTCGGTCCGAATGGAAGGCTATGGCGGGCCCGCACAGCCGGCTCCGACGATCGCTCAATGCCTCAACGGCGGACTGGGCTGGCTCGAGGTCGAGTGCAATCGTTGCAAGACCAGAGCTAGCCTTCCGCTCGATGCTATTCGCCGCCCGCAGGACACGCCGATCTGGAAGCTTGAGGCGTCGTCAAAATGCCGGTCGTGCAAGAAGGGGCGATCAGCGCCGCCGGTGCGAATGATCAAGCTGACTGCGGTACGTGCGATCACGCCCTACAAGTGGGTGCACCCGGATGAGGAGCGTTAGATCGCTGTCTCAACCCAGCGGCGGCTTTCAGGCCATCCCGGCTTTAGTGGCCTTGCTGATCATATACGTCACAAAAGATGCACAAGCTCCGATGAAAAAGATTGCATCGGTCTCATCCACGTCTGCGCCACCGCTGTCTAGCAACGCATGTCGAATGCCCTTTTCATCGCTGGCGTAACCGTAAAGCGCGAGGAACCCCCTTTTCAGCGCGGGGTTAATATTTAGCCGTTGTTCCAGCCCGGCCAGTGCTTTCGAGAGATCGCCTGTCGATTCCAGCACTCTGGCGACCGATTCAACGGCGGTGATGCTCTCGCGAACACTGGCGGCGAATTCTCCTTGTGTCAGATGCGACGCAGCATTCGTCAAATGGGTTTTCGCGCCACTGAACCGCGATGCACCGACGGCGGCCATGGCTTGGCGGAGCGCTGCTTCTTCTTCCGGAGATGCCAAGGGCCAAAAAACGTCGTCTTCGATCCGAAACGGCGCTCTACATTCTTGAAGAATGATTTGAATTCCGGGCGCAAAGTTGGGAGGGCAGTTTTTGATTACAAACTCAAGCCATCCGTAACCTTCGTGGTATTTCCCGTTCTCGAAGAGCGTACCGATCCGGTCAACGGTCCCGTTCCAATTGTGCTTGTCGATCCGAAGATGATGATGATGATGCACATGGAGATCCTGGAGAATCTCCCTCCAAGGCGACTGGTGACCCTGGTAGATTTTCGAATACGCCGGCGCGACGTGGGAATGAACAAAAGCCCACAGCTTGGCGCGAAGCTCTTTGCTCACGACTGTGCGCTCAAGTTGGCTGGGTAACGCGTCGATGCCTTCGGCTTGCGCGAAAGTCAGAGATTTCCTGTCTAACGGCGTGTTCACCACAATGCCCCCAAGACGGACGAAATTGCGGACACAGTACGGACACCGATTAAAAACCTGCGGACTGTGCCTCTCTATGTCCTTAACATATTGAGGTTTATTGCGTTTTGGTGAGCGCGGAGGGACTCGAACCCTCGACCCCATGATTAAAAGTCACGTGCTCTACCGCCTGAGCTACGCGCTCACTTGCCGCGCTGTGTAGGGGGCGGGCCCCTGCGGGTCAATAGTGCCGGCGCGACAAAAGCGGCATTGCCCCGGCCCGAATTGTCTATATGCCGGCTGCGCTTAGCCGGGCCTGTTGAAGCCCGGGCGGGGGCGATCCTGCATCGTCAGTTGGCCTCGCGGCGGATTTCCGAGGCCACCGGCTGGGGCGCCTTGCCGACCGCCGGCAGACGGACCGGGCGCAGCCCAATCAGCTCCGCCGTCCGCACCGCGCTGTAGCGCCAAAATTCGAAGGAATTGGTGCGGGAGTTTTCCAGCAGCGCGATTGCGACCGCGGCGAGGAAGGGGAGGCTCTGCAGCACCAGCACGCCCGCAAAGATGTAGATCTCGCGCACCTGCTTGTAGCCGTTGGTGACGATCAGCACGGCGGCGCCGACCAGCAGCAGCACGCCGATCACGGCCTCCCAGAACGCCTGGAATTCGATCGACATCCGCGACAGGCCGCCCTTGGAGGTGCGGGCAAAGGCGATGTGCTCGGTGATCAGGCCCTGCGCCACGGCGCGACATACCGTCCACTGCACGCTCATCGCCGCGATCATCGCGCCGAGCATCTGACCGGCCTTGATCTTCACCCGAAGACGATAGAGCGCAAGGAAATGCGTCAGCGAGACGATGAAGGAGGCGATGATCGGCAGCGTCAGGATCTTGTCGGGAACCGCGATGTCGGCAAACGCCACGATCGGCACCCAGATGATGTTGAGGATCGCGACCACGACGCCGAGGCTTTCGGCGCCGAGCCAGTTCAGCCAGCCGAGCGAGAATTCGCGGCGCTGGTCCGGCGTCAGCCGGCTCGCGCCGGGCAGGAAGCGCCGCCAATGCTTCTTGACGATCTGCAGGCCGCCATAGGCCCAGCGGTGGCGCTGCTTCTTGAACGCTTCATACGTGTCGGGCAGCAGGCCTTCGCCATAACGCACATTGGTGTAGTGCGTCAGCCAACCCTGCTGCTGGATGGTGAGGCCAAGATCGGTGTCCTCGCAGATGGTGTCAGAGGACCAGCCGCCGGCCATGTCCATCGCCGCGCGGCGGATCAGGCACATCGTGCCGTGCACGATGATGGCGTTGTGCTCGTTGCGCTGGACCATGCCGATGTCGAAGAACCCGGCATATTCGCCGTTCATGATGTAGTGCATCAGCGAGAGGTCGCCGTCGCGATGTTCCTGCGGCGCCTGCACCAAGCCGACGCGCGGGTCGGCGAACGCCGGCACGAGGTCCTTCAGCCAGTCCGGATGCACGACATAGTCGGCATCGATGATGCCGATGATCTCGGCTTCGGCGGCGGTGCGTTCCATGGCGATGCGCAGCGCGCCGGCCTTGAAGCCTTGCACCTTCTCGGCGTTGATGAACTTGAAGCGTTCGCCAAGCGCGCGGCAATGGTCCTGGATCGGGCGCCAGAAGTCAGGGTCGGGCGTGTTGTTGATGATGCAGACGCATTCGAAATTCGGATAGTCGAGCTTCGATACCGCATCCAGCGTCTGCTTCAGCATCTCCACCGGCTCGAAATAGGCGGGGATGTGGATCGACACCTTCGGGAACGTGACGTTCTCGCCGATGGTGGCGGGCGCCAGCGGCGCGCTCCTGGTGATCAGCCGGCGCGGCCCCTGGCCGAAGGCCACGGCTGCGATTTCGTCGATGCGCGCCAGGGCGATCAGCACCAGCGGAACTAGCAGGATCAAGCCGAGCGTCAGCGCAAAGGCCGAGCCGAACACGAAGTAGTGCCCCTCCCAATAAGCGAACACGGTGGCGGCCCAGGCGCCGACGCCGTTGGCGGCCGCCGAAAGCACCAGCGCCTGCATGATGGTGGGCTGCTCGATCCGCAGGATCGGCAGCGACATCAGAATGCCCACCAGAAACGCGATCGCCGCCAGCTTCCAGTAATTCTCGTTCACGATCGGGCCGGTCCACGAGAACTTGGGTTCGCGGGATGCGTCGAGAATGCCCCAATACGGTCCGACGCCGCCTTCGAAGAATTTCCAGGGCTGATCGATCGCCTCGACGATGTTGTAGTCGATGCCGATCGCTTCGGCGCGGGTGACGAAATTGCGCAGCACCGAGGCCTGCTCGAACGGACCGGGATCGGCGTTGCGCAGATTATAGCCGGCGCTCGGCCAGCCGAATTCGGCGATCACGATCCGCTTTCCCGGAAACTGCTCGCGCAGCAGCTGGAACATGGCCACCGCCTGGTCGACGGCCTGCTTGGATGTGAAGTTTTCCCAGTAGGGCAGTACGTGCGCTGCGATGAAATCGACCGAGGAGGCCAGTTCCGGATTGTCGCGCCAGATGTTCCAGATCTCGCCTGTGGTCACTGGCACGTTGACCGACTTCTTCACCTGCTTGATCAGTTCGATCAGGTCGTCGATCTTCTGCTCGCCGCGGAAGATGGTTTCGTTGCCGACGACGATGCCGTTGACGTTGCTGTTGCGCTTGGCGAGTGTGATCGCGGCTTCGATCTCGCGCTTGTTGCGATCGGCGTTCTTGTCGATCCAGGCGCCGACGGTGACTTTCAAGCCGAACTCGGCGGCGATCGGCGGCACCAGTTCGACGCCGCCGGTCGAGGAGTACAGACGGATCGCGCGCGTGACCGTCGACAGCTTCTTCAGGTCGGCGCGGATTTTCTCGATCTGCGGGATGTTGTCGACATCGGGATGAGCGCTGCCCTCGAACGGAGCATAGGAGACGCTCGGCAGAATGCCCCTGAAATCAGGCGCAGCCTGCTTTTCCTGGAACAGGCCCCATAGCCCGGCATGAGCCGCAGTCACAAACAGCAGAACGGCGACGACAGCGCGCATCGGAGCAAGACCATAGGGGGCTGCGATTTAGGGAATGCGAACCCGTCCCCTGGGTTCGACCGGCTCGGCGGCAAGAGTAAGGATAGTCCTGCCCTGCGAATCCGCAACTGTTATGGCGCCGTGGCCAATTTAAGGTTGGCCATTCCAAAGTTGGACTTTTTAAGGCGGCGTTTCGAAGGCGTTACCAATCCAGAGCGAAGACCAATAGGATCCGTCCGCTGAACGGATCCTGAATGGCGGGCGGCTATTTGGACGCAGGCGCCGGGCTGGCGCTTGGGGCCGGCGCGGGGGAAGCGGCGGGCGCCGGTGTCGGATTGCCCGCGGTTGCAGGCGCCGGGCTGGCCGCCGCGGCGGCCTGGGGCTGGGCGCCCGGGTTGATCCAGCAGACGTGGATCCGGCTATCCAGG
The DNA here is from genome assembly GCA_902826195.1 of uncultured Bradyrhizobium sp. GTDB lineage: Bacteria > Pseudomonadota > Alphaproteobacteria > Rhizobiales > Xanthobacteraceae > Bradyrhizobium. The sequence continues at coordinate 4,927 of CADEDX010000311.1, forward strand.
GTTTCGGCCACCTTGGGATCGATCTGTCCGCCGAAACGGGTCAGGCAGCGGAACGCGGCCTGGACATGGCCGCCGGGGCAGCCGAACCGGTCGTAAAGATCGAGGTGGCGGAACGCGGTGTCGAGGTCGTCACGCCACATTAGACGGACCACACGGCGGCCGAGCCAGACGCATTCGGGATTGCCGCCCGGGCCGTTGATGGCCTGGGCGGCCTCGACGAATTCGTCGGTCTTGCGCTGGTTTTCCTTGTTGGCGTCGGCGGCATTGGCGGCCGGCTGCTTGGACTGATCCTGCGGATTCGGGGCTCCGCTCTGCGCCAGCGCACCGGCCGATCCGATCAGCAGGGCCAGGCCGGCAGCGGCGAAACCCCTCAAAAACGCAACTCTAGGATCAAGCATCCGTCGACGCATACATTCCCCGATTAAGTTTCCGGCCGTGCGGCCGGGGTGACGGTCTGGCTTATTGCCGCCCAAATTAGTCCCGAATGCGGCGGACAGGCCCGGCAATTCACATGCCCAGTATTTCCGAATTTGTCCAGCAAAGTCACAACTTTATCAATGTAGTGGTGAAACTGCCGCAGGCGGCGCGGCGGAATACGGGTACGGTGCGTCTTGGCAGAACGCCGTCGAACGGGTAATCGACGGGCTCCGCCCGGAGGATGGAACCGATTTCTTTTCGTACGCCGCTGGCGCTTCTCCTGTCATCGCTTGGAATGATCGCGGCGCTGTGGTGGTGGCTGGCCACACCGATAACGCTGTCGCGTGCGCCGATCGATCCCAACGCCAAACTGCAATGCGTGTCCTACGCGCCGTTCCGCGGCGCGCAGACGCCGCTGGTCCCGACGACGCAGATCTCTCCGGAGCAGATCGCGCAGGATCTGGCGCAGCTTGCCAAGATCACCGATTGCGTGCGGACCTACTCGATCGAGAACGGGCTCGACCAGGTTCCGGCGCTCGCCGCCAAGGTCGGGCTGAAGGTGATCCAGGGCATCTGGCTCTCCAGCAACCGCATCAAGAACCTCGCCCAGATTGCGATCGCGGTCGAACTGACCAAGGAGCATCCAGGCACCATTACCGCGCTGGTGGTCGGCAACGAGGTGTTGCTGCGCGGGGAGATGACGACCTCGGATCTCGCGGCCAACATCCGCTCCGTCAAGTCGCGGGTCACCGTGCCCGTGACCTATGCCGACGTCTGGGAATTCTGGCTGCGCAACCGCGAGGTCTATGACGCCGTCGACTTCGTCACCATCCATATCCTGCCGTACTGGGAAGACATCCCGGTGCGCGCAAAGTTCGCCGCCGGCCATGTCGACGACATCCGCAAGCGGATGGCGGTGGCGTTCCCGAACAAGGAAATTTTGATCGGCGAGACCGGCTGGCCGAGCGCGGGTCGGATGCGCGAGGGCGCGCTGCCGTCGCGCACCAACCAGGCGCGCGTGGTGTCTGAAATCCTCGATCTCGCCAAACGCGAAAAGTTTCGCGTCAACCTGATCGAGGCCTACGACCAGCCGTGGAAGCGCCAGCTCGAAGGCACCGTCGGCGGCTATTGGGGCCTGATCGATGACGCGCACCGCGCGATAAAATATCCGGCTGGCGAGCCGATCAGCAATTATCCGTCCTGGAAGCTGCAGATGGGATGCGGCATGGCGCTCAGCTTCTTCGTGTTCCTTGCGGGATGGCTGACGCTGCGGCGGCGGCCGTGGAAGCCGGGGGCGGGGGCGTGGATCGTGGTCGGCACGTCAGCCACCACCGCTGGCATGCTGCTCGGGATCGCCGCCGACAAGATGTATTACGAGAGCTACGGCGCCGGCGGCTGGCTGCAATGGGGCGCGCTGCTGGCGGCGGGCATCGCCTCGCCCTTGCTGTGCGCGAACGCGGCGATGTCGGGACGGCCGCTGCCGACATTCCTCGAACTGCTCGGACCGCGCAACTATCGCACCAATTCAGTATTGGTCGCGCTGCTCGGTTTCGTCCTTGTCGTCACCACGCTGATCGCGGGCGGAACCGCCCTCGGCTTTACGTTCGATCCGCGCTACCGGGATTTTCCGTTCGCCTCGCTGACCATGGCGGTGGTGCCGTTTGCGGCGCTGATGCTGCTCAACCGGCCGAAGGAGGGCGTGCGCCCGATCGCCGAAGCCACCTTCGCCGGCCTGTTGGTGGTGGCCGCGCTTTTCATGGGCGTCAACGAGGGCAACCAGAACTGGCAGTCGATGTGGACCTGCGCAGTCTATTTGCTGCTGGCGTTCACGCTGTGGCGGGCGCGGGCCGTGCAAATCCCAGGATGAGCAGGCCGATCGCAATGCCTGACAGCACGATATTGTAGAGCACGATCCCCGACCCCGCGGCTATCAGCCCGAGCGTCAGGAGCACGATCGACGGCCGCATGACGTGGAGCACGGCAATGATCAGTGCGGTGATGCCGAACACCGAGTTCTTGAACAGATAGGTAGCGAGCGCGCGCGACTTGCAGAGCATGCTTTGCAGGCCGGCGTCGCAGGCCAGCGCCACGGTCGAGAACTCGACCGCGAGATAGCGCAGGTACAGCGCGTAGCCGACGGTGACGAAACCGACCACGAGCAGGAACTGCACTTGATACGGGGTGAGCCGGAACGGGGATTTTTTCATGCGGGCAATATGGTCGGGTTTGGCGGCCGGGACAAGCGCTCGGCAATGGCCGGGATGCGTGTCAAAAATTCGGCGTAACGCGCTGGTGCTGCAGGATTATTGCGTGCTTTTCCGGTTGAAGAAGGTCGACAGCGTGGCTTGGGTGGCCGGCGTGGTCGCCGGGGGGACGACTTCCGGTTTCTTCGCCACTTCCTCGACGACCGCCGCCGCCCGTTTCGCCACGACGCGGCGGCGATAGGTCGGCTTGGCGGCGGCGGGCGCGGGTTCGTCCGCCTTCAAGGATAGCCGCT
>CADEDX010000312.1 GCA_902826195.1 uncultured Bradyrhizobium sp.
CAGCGCCTCGCAGACGTAGATGTTGCCGAGGCCCGCGACCACACGCTGGTCGAGCAGCGCGGCCTTCAGGCTGGTCTTCTTGTTGAAGCAGGACCGCGCCAGCATGGCGGCATCGAATTCGTTACCCAGCGGTTCCGGGCCGAGGCCCTTCAGCAGCGGTTCGTCCTCCAGCGCCTTGCGGGCGATGATCTTCATGTAGCCAAAGCGGCGCGGGTCGTTGAACACGATCGCGGCACCCGACGACATGTGGAACACCACGTGATCATGCGCGCGGTCCTCGCTGCGCGGGTGGTGGAATTGGCCGGGTGTGCCGCTGCCGCCGTCATCCAGCACCCGGAACGAGCCGGACATGCCCAGATGCATCAGGAGCACGTCGCCGGAGCCGAGATCCGCCATCAAATATTTGGCGCGGCGGCCGAGGCCGGTCACGGTCTGGCCCTCCAGCCGCGCGACAAAGTCCTTCTGGAACGGAAATCGCAAATCCTTGCGCCGGGCTTCGGCTTTGAGGATTTTCGACCCCTCCATGGCGGGCTGCAGTCCGCGCCGGACGGTCTCAACTTCAGGCAATTCGGGCATGCAGGCATTCACCTTATGGAGGTGACGTGATAGCGCCATTGCGCCCGGGGCGCTATGGTCCGGGGGTGTGGAGTAAGCTTATGGATCGGCCGGACCAGACCACCCATTTCGGCTTCAGGGATGTGCCCCTGGGGGACAAGCAGACGCTGGTAAACGACGTCTTTCACAGCGTAGCGTCCCGCTACGATTTGATGAACGACCTGATGTCGGGCGGCCTGCACCGGGTCTGGAAGAACATCATGATCACGGCGCTCGATCCGCCGAAAGGCGATGCGCCGTTTGCCCTGCTCGACGTCGCGGGCGGCACCGGCGACATCGCCTTCCGCGCCGCCGAGGCGGCAGGTTCGGGCTTCCGCGCCACCGTCTGCGATATCAACGCCGACATGCTCGACGTCGGCCGCAGCCGCGCCGTGGCGCGCCATCTCGAGGAGCGGGTTTCGTTTGTCGAGGGCAATGCCGAGGCGCTGGCGTTTGGCGATCGCATCTTCGACGCCTACACCATCGCGTTCGGGATCCGGAACGTGCCGCGGATCGATGCCGCGCTGCGCGAGGCCTATCGCGTGCTGCGGCCGGGCAGCCGGTTTCTGTGCCTGGAATTCTCCACCGTCGATATGCCCGGGCTCGACGCGCTCTATGACTTCTTCTCGTTCAAGGTGATCCCGCCGCTTGGCCGCGCGGTGACGGGTGATGCGGAATCCTATCAATACCTCGTCGAGTCGATTCGGAAATTTCCCAGGCCCAACGCGTTCGCCGAGATGATCCGCGCCGCCGGCTTTTCGCGGGTGAAGTGGGAGAGTCTCTCCGGCGGCATCGTGGCGTTGCATTCGGGCTGGCGTTTGTGATTTCTGCAGCGACCCACATCGCACGGCTGGTCCGCGCCGCTTACGTGTTCGCGCGCGAAGGCGTGTTCGGCGTCGTCGATCCCAGCCTCGTGCCGCCGCCCGGGCAGATCGCGCTTCGGCTGGCGCGGCTGATCGAACGGCCGGGCGCCAAATCCGGACCGCGGCTGTCGCGCGCGCTGACGCGACTCGGCCCGGCCTATCTCAAGCTCGGACAATTTCTGGCGACACGGCCCGACGTAGTCGGCGTCGCGATGGCGCGCGATCTGGAAGCCTTGCAGGATCGGCTGCCGCCGTTTTCGCTGACCGAAGCGGAAGCCGTGATCGCGACCTCGCTGGAACGCCCGCTGGCCAAGGCGTTTGCCAGCCTCAGTCCGCCGGTCGCCGCCGCCTCGATCGCGCAGGTGCATCGCGGCGAGGTCGAGCGCGACGGCGTGCGCCACGCAGTCGCCGTCAAAGTGCTGCGGCCCAATGTCGCCGCGCGTTTCCGCCGCGACCTCGGCGATTTCTTCTTCGTCGCCAACAACGCAGAAGCGCATTCCGCCGAAGCGCGGCGGCTGCGGCTGATCGAGGTCATCAACACCATGTCGCGCTCGGTCGCGATGGAAATGGATCTGCGGCTGGAAGCGGCCGCGATGTCGGAAATGTCGGAGAACACCCGAGACGATCCGGATTTCCGCGTACCTACGGTCGACTGGGACCGCACCACCCACAACGTGCTGACGATGGAGTGGATCGACGGCATCGCGCTCAATGATCATGCGCGGCTGGCGCAATCACATGTCGACCTGCCCGATCTCGGACGCAAGGTGATCCAGAGCTTTCTGCGCCACGCGCTGCGCGACGGTTTTTTCCATGCCGACATGCATCCCGGCAATCTCTTCCTCGACGATGCGGGCCGGCTGGTCGCCGTCGATTTCGGCATCATGGGCCGGCTCGGCCTGAAGGAGCGGCGCTTCCTCGCGGAAATTCTGCTCGGCTTTATCACCCGCGACTATCGCCGCGTGGCGGAGGTGCATTTCGAGGCCGGCTATGTGCCGGGCCATCACTCGGTGGAGAATTTCGCGCAGGCGATCCGCGCCATCGGCGAGCCGATCCATAATCGCACCGCCGAAGAAATCTCGATGGCGAAGCTGCTGACGTTGCTGCTCGAAGTCACCGGACTGTTCGACATGCAGACCCGGCCCGAACTGATCCTGCTGCAGAAGACGATGGTCGTCGTCGAAGGCGTGGCGCGGGGCTTCGATCCCAAACTCGATATCTGGAAGGTCGCCGATCCCGTCGTGCGCGAATGGATCGAGCGCAATCTGGGCCCGCTCGGCCGGATCCAGGGCGCGATGTCCGGCGCGGGCGAACTCGGCCGCGTGATGGGCAGCCTGCCGGCCATCGCCGCCCGCGCGGTGGCGGTGCTCGAGAACATGGAAAAGATGACCCGGGAAGGCCTGACGCTGTCGCCGGAGACCATCGCCGCCCTGGGCCGGGCCGAGGGCCGCAAGAACCGCTGGCGCACGGCGGCGCTCTGGATCATCGCCGTGACATTCGTCGGGATTCTGATCGCCGTCTGGTAGATATGATTGCAATGCTATCACAAGATGATAGCATTGCATGCATACCATGCTGGGAGGCCCGCCATGGCCAGCTTGACCATCCGAAAGCTCGACGACGCCATCAAAACCTATCTTCGGCTCCGATCGGCCAGAAACGGCCGATCCGTCGAAGAGGAAGTCCGGGTCATCCTCGGAGAGCTGATACAGGGGCGCCCCTATCTACCTGGCGACCCGCCTTCGGCGGGGTCCGCGGAGGCCCCCGCACCCGCTCCACAGCCCCATAGCGCCTCCAGCGGGCGAAGCGTCACCCTGATCATCGGCGGCGGGATTGCCGCCTTCAAATCGCTGGAGCTGATCCGGCGGCTTAAGGAGCGGCACATCGACGTCCGCTGCGTGCTGACCAAGGCCGCACAGCAATTCGTCACCCCGCTTTCCGCCAGCGCGCTTTCGCATGAGCGCGTCTATACCGACCTGTTCGATCCCGGCAGCGAATTCGACGCCGGTCATATCCGCCTCGCCCGCGAGTGCGATTTGATCGTGGTGGCGCCCGCGACTGCCGACCTGATGGCGAAGATGGCGCATGGCCACGCCGACGATCTCGCCAGCGCGATTTTGCTGGCGGCCGATCGGCCGATCCTGCTGGCACCGGCGATGAATCCGCTAATGTGGAACAACGCCGCCACCCGCCGCAACGTGCTGCAGCTTCGCCACGACGGCATCCACATGATCGGCCCCAACGCCGGCGAGATGGCCGAGGCCGGTGAAGCCGGTGTCGGACGAATGTCGGAAGCGGTCGAAATCGCCGCCGCCGCTGTCGATATTCTCCGCCCGCCGCGGGCGCAGCCGTTGGCCGGCAAGCGCGTGCTGATCACGGCAGGCCCGACGCATGAGGCGATCGACCCCGTGCGCTATATCGCCAATCGTTCGTCCGGCAAGCAGGGTTTTGCCATTGCCACGGCGGCGCAGGCCGCGGGCGCGGAGGTTACGCTGGTCACCGGCCCCGTCGAGCTGCGCGATCCCGCCGGCGTCACGGTGATCCGCGTCGAGTCGGCGCGCGACATGCTGCACCGGGTGGAGGCCGCACTGCCCGCCGATATCGCGATCTTCGCCGCCGCCGTCGCCGATTGGCGGGTCGCCAATGAGGGCGAGCAGAAGCTGAAGAAGACCGCCGCCGGCATGCCGCCGCTGCAACTGGTCGAGAACCCTGATATTCTCGCGACGATCTCCAAGCTCAAAGACAAGCGTCCGCCGCTGGTGATCGGCTTCGCGGCCGAGACCGAGCACCTCATCCACAACGCCAAGGCCAAGGTCGCGCGAAAGGGCTGCGACTGGATCGTCGCCAATGATGTGTCGCCGGCAACCGGCGTGATGGGCGGCGACCGCAACACGGTTCATCTGCTGACGCGGGACGATGACAACGAGATAAGGGTCGATTCCTGGCCGGTGATGACCAAGGAACAGGTCGCGACCGAACTGGTGGCAAAGATCGTAAAGACCGTGGAGAAGAATTCGTGAGCGCGACAGTGAAGGTCGATATCTGCCAATTGCCGCACGCCGAAGGCCTCGCGCTGCCGGCCTATCAGAGCGCGGACGCAGCCGGGCTCGACCTGCTCGCCGCCGTTGCCGCGGACACGCCGTTGATCCTGGCTCCGGGCAAATATGCGATGGTGCCGACCGGCCTCACCATCGCGCTGCCGTCGGGATATGAGGCGCAGGTGCGGCCGCGTTCCGGACTCGCCGCCAAGCATGGCGTGACCGTGCTGAATTCGCCGGGCACGGTGGATGCGGACTACCGCGGCGAGATCAACGTGCTGCTGATCAATCATGGCGATGCGCCGTTTTCGATCCGGCGCGGCGAGCGCATTGCGCAGATGGTGTTCGCGCCTGTCGTGCAGGCGCAACTGGTTCCGGTAGCGCAGCTGTCGACGACCGACCGCGGCAGCGGCGGTTTTGGTTCGACCGGACGCTGAAGCGGTCGTCAAAGACACTCCCGGCGAAAATAAGGCGAATTTTTCACAGCCTATTTTGCGTTCACGGTCTGGACTCTTACCGCCCGACTCCCGAAGCAGATAGTCTCGACCCGATTCGTGCGGAGCGCGATCAGCAAAAAGTGCGGTTCGGTCTTTTGTCCGGGCGCGCTCATTCCTATTGTCGGCGCATGATTTCAGCGCCAAACCGCTCACACCTGAGCGGATCATGCGCTGGGTGGCGCGGGGTCTGCTGTCGTGCGTTTTTGGGGCAAATAAATAATGTCGGGCTCAGTCGCGGCGATGCGTCGAACCCTGCTGTCGTGCACCTCGCTGGCACGCCGCGGCGCGATGGCGCTTGTCACCGCCCTCTGCTTATCGCCAAAGCCGACTTTCGCGTCCGATATGCCCCTCACGGAGACGATTTCCGCCCTGCTCGACCTCAATCAACAGGAGTTTGCGGCGCTGACGACCGCGCTGTCGCTGCTCGGTTTCACCGTGCTGGCGGCGGTCCTGCTGATGCGCACCCGCATTCGGGCTTCCAAAACCGAACTCGGCCTGCGCTCCGACATCGCCGACCTGCAGGTGCAGGCCGATCGGCTGCGCGCGCTGCTGTTCGCCGAGCCCCAGATCCTGATCGCCTGGGCGGCGGGCGACAACCGCCCCCAGATCAGCGGCGATACCTCGCTTCTGATCTCGCCGGACGCGATGTCCAATTCGCCGCAGCGCATCCTCGCCTTCGGGACCTGGCTACCGCCGGAACCGGCGCTGCAGATGGACCATGCGGTCGACGCGCTGCGCGAGGCCGGCGAAGGATTCCTGCTCAATCTCGCCACCTCGAACGGCCGGGCCATCGAAGCGATGGGCCGCGCCATCGGGGGCCAAGCCATCGTGCGGATTCGCGAACTCGGCGGATTGCGCCGGGAGCTTGCCGAATCCAACCTGCGTTACCGCACGCTTGTCGAAGAGACTGAGTTGCTGCGCGACTTCGTCGCCGCGGCGCCTTGGCCGATCTGGGCCAAGAGCGTCGAGGGCAATTTGCGTTACGCCAACGCGGCCTATGTGCGGGCCACCGAAGGCGCCAACCTCGCCGACACCATGCACCGCGGCCTCGAACTGCTGGAGAACGACCAGCGCACCGAGATGAACCGGGTGCTGAACGACAACGCCAGCTTCAGCGCGCGGCTGCCGATCGTGGTCGGCGGCGAGCGGCGCATCTATGACGTGGAGGCGATCAAGCTCGGCGGCGGCAGCGCCGGCATCGCCATCGACGCCAGCGAGGCCGCGCAATTGCGCGACGCCATGGAGCGAATGGCGGAGGCCCATCGCCGCACCCTCGACCAGTTGTCGTCGGGCGTTGCCGTGTTCGACGGCCAGCGCCGGCTTGCCTTCTACAATGAATCCTACCGGCGGCTGTGGGGCCTCGATCAGGCCTTCCTCGAATCGAATCCCGACGATTCCAGCGTGCTCGACCGGCTGCGCGCGGCCCGCAAGCTGCCCGAACAGCCCGACTTCCGGGCCTGGAAGGCCAAGCTGCACGAAGCCTATCGCGCCGTGGATTCCGAGAGCTACAGCTGGTTCCTGCCCGACGGCCGCGCCTTGAGCGTCGTGACCACGCCCAATCTCGAGGGCGGCGTCACCTATCTGTTCGACAACGTCACCGAAAGCCTCGACCTCGCGCGCCGCTTCGACCGGTTGACCCGGGTCCAGCACGAGACGCTCGACAATCTCGGCGAAGCGGTCGCGGTGTTCGGCAGCAATGGCCGGGTCGAACTGTTCAACCCGGCATTCGCGAAGATGTGGAAGCTGCCGGCGGAAACGCTCAAGGAACAGCCGCACATCGAGACCGTGGAAGCCTGGTGCATGCCGCTGTTCGACGACGCGCCGACATGGCGGGCGCTGCGCGAGGCGATCACCGCGATCGACAACCGCGCGCAGGTCGCGCTGAAGCTGGAGCGCAAGGACGGCAGCGTGCTGGACTGCATGACCATGCCGCTGCCCGACGGCGCCACGCTACTGACCTTCCAGGACATCACCGATACCGAAAACGTCGAGCGCGCGCTGCGCGAACGCAACGAAGCGCTCGAGGCCGCCGACCAGATGAAGGTCGACTTCGTCCACCACGTCTCCTACGAACTGCGCGCGCCGCTGACCACCATCATCGGCTTCGCGCACTTCCTCAGCGATCCCTCGACCGGACCGCTGACGCCGAAGCAGGCCGAGTATCTCGACTACGTCACCAAGTCGACCAACGCCCTGCTCGCGCTGACCAACAACATTCTCGACCTCGCCACCATCGATGCCGGCGCGATGAAGCTCGAACTCGGCCCGGTCAATATCGAAAAGGCGATCCAGGACGCAGCCGAAGGCATTCAGGACCGGCTGGCGACCGACCGCATCGAACTCAGGGTCCACATCGATTCCAATATCGGCGACTTCACCGGCGACGAGCGGCGCGTGGTGCAGGTGCTCTATAACCTGCTCGCCAACGCCGTCGGGTTCTCGCCGCACGACGCCGCGGTGACGATCAGTGCTCACCGCACCGAGCACCGCGTGATCTTCACCGTCAGCGATAGCGGGCCCGGTATTCCGCCCGACGTCAAGGACAAGGTATTCGACTGGTTCGAAAGCCACTCGCAAGGCTCGCGGCATCGCGGCGCCGGCCTCGGCCTGTCGCTGGTGAGATCCTTTGTCGAGCTGCACGGCGGCAAGGTGCGCGTCGGCACCGCGGTCGTCAAGCGCAAGACGGTCACCTGCGAATTCCCGATCGACCAGATCGCGCTCCGCGACGCCGCCGAATGAGCTAACGAGGCAAATTCACCATCGGGCTGGTGAACGTGTCCGCCGCCGCGAGGCTGATGGCCGATTCAGCCCTTTCAGACGGCGCGCGCGAAGTCATC
>CADEDX010000313.1 GCA_902826195.1 uncultured Bradyrhizobium sp.
TACATCAAGGGAGTGCTGCAGGCGCCGGCGTGAGAACCGCCGGTGGTACTCAACCCGCCGGGGGTGGACGGGGTTGGGATGCGCCGCTAACGTCCGGCTTTCGCCATGAGGACCGCCATGTTCAAGCTCTATTACGCTCCCGGCACCATCGCGCTGGCTTCGCTGATCGCCCTGGAAGAGGCCGGCGCCGCCTACACGGCGGAGCGGCTCGATTTCAAAAACAGCCAGCAGACCACCCCGGAATATCTGGCGATCAATCCGAAGGGGCGGGTGCCGGCGCTGGTGACCGATCGCGGTACCCTGACCGAGACGCCGGCGATCCTCGGCTACATCGCGCAGGGTTTTCCTCAGGCAAAGCTGATGCCGGAAGAACCGTTTGCGGTGGCGCAGGCGCAGTCCTTTAACAACTACTTCTGCTCCACGGTGCACATCAATCATGCGCACAAGATGCGCGGCTATCGCTGGGCGGTCGAGGAATCCTCGTTCGCCGACATGAAGCGCAAGGTGCCCGAAACGATGGCCGCTTGCTTTGCGCTGATCGAGCGCGAGATGCTGAAGGGACCGTGGGTGATGGGCGAGCAATACACGATCTGCGATCCCTATCTCTTTGCGATCGAACTCTGGCTCGAAGGCGACGGCGTCGATCTCGGGACGCTGCCGAAGGTGGCGGCTCATCACCAGCGGATGTTGGAGCGGCCCGCCGTGCAGAAAGCGCTCACCGAGGTGAAGCGGTAAGCCAGATCTGTAGCGTGCAGGGTGGGCGAAGCGCAGCGCGCCCACCCTACGGCACCGTTGCCTACGCCTTCTTCCCCCGCTCCATCTCGCGGCCGATGCCGAGCATGAAGTTGCGCAGCCAGATCGAGCCCGGGTCCATCTGGGCGCGGGTCGGGTAGAACATGTACTGCTCGTCGACCCCGGGATCGAGCGGCGGTGCGATCGTCGTCAGCGACAATTGTTTCGACAGCGCGCCGATCAGGCGGCGCGGCACGAAAGCGACGAGATCAGTGCGCGCGGTCACGTGCAGCGCCTCGATATAGCCGGGTACGACCAGCGCGATCCGCCGCTCGATGCCCTTGGGCCGCAGCCACATGTCGATCAAATCCTCGCTCTGGCCGCGGATCACCACCGCGACATGCCGCGCCTCGAGGAAGGTCTCGATCCGCTTCAACCCGGCGCCGGCCGGATGACCGCGCCGGACAGCGAGCGCGTCGCGGTCGGTGTAGAGCCGCTGCCGGTGAAACCCGGCAAAGGCATTGCCGATCGAGATCACCATGTCGATGGTACGGGCGAATTCGGCGGTAAAGATCGCAGGCCCCCGCCACGGCACCACGTCGATCCGGACGTTCGGCGCCAGTCTTGTGATCTTTTCCATCAGCCGCGGCATCAGCAACTCGACCGCCAGATCCGGCATCATCAGTCGAAACTGGCGTTCGCTGGTGGCGGCGTCGAAATCATCCGGGATGAACAGCGATCGCACCTGGTCGAGCGTTTGCGCCAGCGGCGCGCGCAAGGCATGCGCCCGCGGCGTCAGCTCCATCCGCGCCCCGGTTCGCACCAGCAGGGGGTCGCCGATAAGGTCGCGCAGCCGCTGCAGGGCGTGGCTCGTGGCCGGCTGCGACAGCCCGATCCGCATCGCGGCGCGGCTGACATTGGCTTCGCGCAGCAACGCGTCGAGCGCGACCAGAAGGTTGAGGTCAAGCGAATTCAAATTCATGCAGTGAATACATATCATATCCACTATCGATTGGAATAATGACGAGCGGCGCGCGATGGTCCGGCATCATCACAGGAGAAGCCGCCATGAGCGCAGCCGCGAACAAGAAACTGGTGCAGCAGGTTTACACGGACTCAGCCAACCGCAGTGGAACGACCTTCATCGACAACCTCGCGGAGGACGCGATCTGGATCGTCACCGGGCAATATTCCTGGTCGCACGAATTCAAGGGCCGTGACGCCATCAACAACGGCCTGATGGGACATTTCCGCTCGTTCTTCGCCGCGCGGCCACGCACCGTGGCGTTCAACTTCATCGCGGAAGGCGATTACGTCGTGGTCGAGGCGCGCGGCGACAATGTCACGAAGTCAGGCGAGCGCTACGACAATCAGTACTGCATGGTCTGGCGCATCGAGAACGGCAGGATCAAGGAGATCAAGGAATACTGCGATTCAGCGCTGGTCGAGCGCGTGCTCGGGCCGTTCCCGGCAGAGCGGAAGATGTCGGCGGCGTAACGCGAACAGCTACGATTTCAGTTTCGCAGGGTGGGCAAAGCGCAGCGTGCCCACCTCCTTCTTGCATCGTCGGGACAGATGGTGGGCACCGCTTGCGCGCCTTTGCCCACCCTACAAACGGTTCAAGCCGCCTTGATCCCAATATGCTTGAACATGTTGCCGCGGGCTTCGTCGTCCATCTCGGCCTTGAACTTGAAATTGTCCTTCAGCGCGATCGCCTTGGCTGCCGCCGGACGGGCTGAAATCTCGTCGACCAGCCGCTTGACGTTGGGATATTTCGCGGCCGCTTCATCGCCCATCACGAACGCGGCCATCCGCGCCCAGCCCCACAAGGCCATGTCGACGATGGTGTAGGTGTCGCTCACCATGTATTTGCGGCCGGCGAGATGGTCGTTGAGGATCGCGTAGTGGCGCTGCGCCTCGAACTGGTAGCGGTTATGGGCATAATCGTGGTTCTGGTCTTTCGGCGCGAAATGCTTGAAGTGAACCGCCTGTCCGGAATATGGGCCGACGCCCGTTGCCACGAACATCAGCCAGGACAGCGTCTGTGCGCGATTTTGCGGCGTATTGCCAGGCAGAAACTTGCCGGTCTTTTCGGCGAGGTAGAGCAGGATGGCGTTGCTATCGAACACCTTGACGCCGTCATCGTCGATCGCGGGCACCTTGGCGTTCGGGTTGATGGCGAGGTATTCCGGCGCGAACTGGTCGCCCTTGCGGGTGTCGACGGCGACCGGCTCGTACGCGATGCCGGCTTCCTCGAGGAAGAGGGCGACCTTGGTCGGGTTCGGCGATCCGTTGAAATAGAATTTGAGCATTTTTGAATTTCCCCCACTCTTTGTTCTGCAAAGCCTGTTGCAGCCAGCGGCGGCACGACCGCCCTAGGTTCCGTCCATGCTCAAATTTTGCGGGATGCGCAAGCGACGAGTTTGTGACCGGGCCGGTGTCCGGGCGGTCGATACGCGCGGAGCCGCGTCTTACGACAGCGTCAGACCGCCGATGCCGGCGACCGCAAGGCCCACGCCGGCTGCAATCATGACGGCGGCAAAGCGCATTTCGGAATGCAGCGCCGTCCGTTGCCCGTTGCGCTCCGTCCCCCGGGCATAACCGTGGACGATGACTTGCTCGCTAAAGGTGCCGTTGGCGTCGAGAATGTCGGTCAGGCCGGCGCTCGCGACCAGAATGCCGAGGATGATCAGCCCGGCCGGACCGAGCAAGCTCAACAGCAGCATCGGAAACAGACCGATCAGGAAGATCGGGAGCAGCGGCAGCACAATGAGCGAGTCCGAGCCTCGTGTGCGCATGGCGGTGTCCTCACAGCAGACGATACCTGGATCGGAAGTATGCCAGAAACGGGCGCGAAAGGGCGCGATCAGTTGCGCGCCTCGCCTTCAACATCCGGTGACGCGCCGCAGCGGCGTCAGCCCGCCGCCATCTCCGAGCGGATTTCAGCCCGCAGTTCGTCGATCAGCTTGAGGCCGTTCTTGGTCTCGACATGCCAGAAGGTCCAGCCGTTGCAGGCGGGCGAGCCCTGGGCCACCGCGCCGATGCGGTGGATCGAGCCGACCTTGTCGCCGAGCATGATGGCGCCGTCGGCGCGAACCAGCGCGCCGTGGCGCTTCTTGGAATCGACCAGTTTGGTGCCGGGCGGGATCATGCCGCGCTCGATCAGTTCGGAGAACGCCACGCGGGGCGCTTCGCGCGCGGTCATGAACGGCGCCAGCGTCGCCTCGGGCAGCGGTTCCACCGCGGCGATGCGCGCTTCCGCCGCAGCCGCATAGGTTCTGTCGCGCTCAAAACCGATGTAGCGGCGGCCGAGACGTTTTGCCACGGCGCCCGTAGTGCCGGTGCCGTTGAAGGGATCGATCACGAGATCGCCCGGCTTCGAAGACGACAGCAGCACGCGCGCCAGGAGGCCTTCCGGCTTCTGGGTCGGATGCACTTTCTTGCCGTCGGCGCCCTTGAGGCGCTCTTCGCCGGTGCAAAGCGGAATCAGCCAGTCGGAACGCGCCTGCACGTCCTCGTTGGCGGCCTTCAGGGCTTCGTAGTTGAAGGTATACCCCTTGGCCTTCTCGTCGCGCGCCGCCCAGATCATGGTTTCATGGGCATTGGTGAAGCGGCGGCCGCGGAAATTCGGCATCGGATTGGTCTTGCGCCACACGATATCGTTGAGGACCCAGAAGCCGAGGTCCTGCATGATCGAGCCGACGCGGAAAATATTGTGATAAGAGCCGATCACCCACAATGTCGCGGACGGTTTCATGATCCGGCGGCAGGCGAGCAGCCAGGCGCGGGTGAAATCGTCATACGCGGCAAACGACGAGAACTTGTCCCAGTCGTTGTTGACGGCATCGACATGGGATTCGTCGGGGCGCTTCAGTTCGCCCTTCAGCTGCAGGTTATACGGCGGATCTGCAAACACCAGATCGACCGAACCGGCCGGAAGCTTCGACATCTCGGCGACGCAATCGCCAATGACGATGCGAGCGTTCGACTCGGATTCAAATTTAGTGCGGGGCGCCCTTACGGACGCCCCGCGACGCGACACTACCATGACTCAATTACTCTGACTCAGGCGACGCTGTCGGCGACGCGGGACTAAAACAACCGACTGCCCGTACAGTGAACGGGCAAAGTAAAAATCGACTTAATCGGTAGAGTTGCTGAGAAGAGATTGCCGAGGAAACGTCGAAAGGTGTCCGCTCTAGGCAAATATTGCCGGGCAGGATATTGATTAATGGAATGGAAATTTTACGTGATTGCTGCGTTGGGTATTTTAGCCAACAGCCCGGGGACGAGGACACACCGCCATGCGCTACGATGATTTTCGCCGCAGCGACGAGATCGATGACCGTCGCGATGACAGCGGCGGTGGCGGTGGCGGCGGGTTTGGACTGCCGATGGGCGGCGGCGGGCTCGGCATCGGCACCATCATCGTGCTCGGCCTGGTCGGTTATGCCTTCGGCATCGATCCGCGCATCCTGATCGGCGGCGCCGAAATCCTCACCGGCGGCAACCAGGCGCCGACCTACCAGACCGATCGCCGCTCAGGCCCGGCCAAGACCGGCGCGCCAAAGGACGAAGTCGGCAGCATGATCGCCGGCATCCTCGGCGAGATCGACGATCGCTGGAGCGAGATCTTTCAGGCGAGCGGACAGAATTACACCGGGCCGCGCATCGTGCTGTTTCGCAACGCCACCAATGGCGGCCGCTGCGGCATGGCTCAGTCGGCGATGGGTCCGTTCTATTGTCCGCCGGACAAGCAGATATTCCTTGACACCGCTTTCTTCCGGGAAGTCGAAACGCGCTTCAAGGGCTGTTCGGGCAATTCATGCAAGTTTACGACGGCCTACATCATCGCGCATGAAGCGGGGCATCACATCCAGAATCTGCTCGGCATTTTGCCGCGCGTGCAGCGGCTGCAGCAGCAGGCGGGCAGCAAGGCGGAAGCCAATGCGCTGCAGGTCAAGGTCGAGTTGCAGGCTGATTGTCTTTCAGGCGTCTGGGTCAACCGCGAAGAGAAGAAGCGTCCTGGCTTCGTCGAAGAGGGAGACATCGATGCGGCGTTGCGGACCGCGACCGCGATCGGTGACGATACGCTGCAGCGGCAGTCGACGGGCAGGGTGGTGCCGGACAGTTTTACGCACGGCTCTGCGGCACAGCGCAAGCAGTGGTTCATGACCGGCTACAAGCAGGGCACGGTGCAGGCCTGCAACACGTTTGCGCAGGGCGCGTTATAGCTGGAGTTCGACAAGTATTCGTCATGGCCGGGCTTGTCCCGGCCATCCACGTCTATACTTTTAATGCGAAGACGTGGATGCCCGGGACAAGCCCGGGCATGACGAGAAGAAAAAGTCATGTCCATCGATGAAGCCAAACAATTCGTGCCGCTCAACATTGCGGTGCTGACGGTCTCGGACACCCGCTCGTTGGCGGACGACAAGTCCGGCACGACGCTGGCGGACCGCCTGACGGCCGCCGGTCACAAACTCGCCGCGCGCGAAATTGTCACCGACGACGTCGAGGCCATCCGCGCCGTCGTCAGGCGCTGGATCGCGGATGAGAAGGTCGATGCCATCATCACCACCGGCGGCACCGGCTTTACGGGACGCGACGTAACGCCCGAGGCAATCGAGCCCTTGTTTGAGAAGCGGATGGACGGCTTTTCGATCGCCTTCCACATGCTGAGCCACGCCAAGATCGGCACCTCGACAATACAGAGCCGCGCCACGGCGGGGGTCGCGGGCGCGACCTTCATCTTCTGCCTGCCGGGATCGCCGGGCGCCTGCCGCGACGCTTGGGACGGCATTCTGGCTGCCCAGCTCGATTACCGCACGCGGCCCTGCAATTTCGTCGAGATCATGCCGCGGCTCGACGAGCACCTGCGCCGGCCTAAAGCACAGGGCGTATCAGCCTGAAGAGCCGCTTCGTAGCTTCGTAGGGTGGGTTGAGCGAAGCGAAACCCATCATTTCTTCGCGCGTGGAATTGATGGGTTTCGCTTTGCTCTACCCATCCTACGACGGACGAACCACGCCAGGATCGCGCGCCCAGGTCGCGAAAAGCTTCTTTCCGCAGCGCATGCGCGCGCTTGATGTGAAAATCGAGCAGGTCCGGCGTAACGCGCCGCGAGGCATCGCGACGCTGCGGCTTCACAGCTCCAGCTCCCAGGTTTCGCCGATCAAATCCTGGCCAAAACTGCGGTGCGGCTCGGTGGCGATGAGCCTGAATCCGGCCTTCTCATAGATGCTACGCGCGGCAAGCAGGATGCTCTGGGTCCATAGCGCGATCCTGCTATAGCCGCAGGCCTTTGCGAACGCGATGCATTCGCCGACCAGTCGGTGGCCGAGCCGCTGGCCGCGACCGGCCGGATCGATCAGCAGCAGCCGCAGTTTTGCGACGTCGTCGCTATGCCGCACCAGAAAGATCGAGCCGACCTGCGCCCCGTCGATCTCGGCGATCCAGCAGCGCTCGCGCGACGCGTCGAAGGAGGCGAGAAATTTTGCCGTGATCTCGGCGACGAGTCCTTCGAAGGACGAGTCAAAGCCGTATTCGCGGGCGTAGAGCGCACCGTGGCTCTGCACCACCCATCCCATGTCGCCGGGGCGTGGCTCGCGCAGCGCAGCAGTCCGCGCCACTGCACCGCCGTCGCCCAGCAGCCGCCGGATGTCGGCCATGGAATCGATCAGCCGCGCCTTGCCGCCGGGCGGCAGCCCTTCGAGCATCGCCGCGATATGATCATTCGTGCTGCGCTCGAGTTTTGCGTAAGCCTGCCGTCCCTTGGCAGTCAGGGCGAGGTGGTATTGCCGGCGGTCCGTCGGCAGCGGTTCGCGGCTGATGAAGCCGGCTTCATCAAAGCTCTGCACGATGCGGCTGAGATAGCCGGCATCGAGGCCCAGTTCGGCGCCGATCTCCTTGGCCGAGAGGTTTTCGCGATGGGCGAGTTCGTAAAGCACCCGCGCTTCGCTCAGCGAGAACGGGCTTTCCAGAAGCTGCTGGTCCAGCACGCCCAGCTTGCGCGTGTAGAAGCGGTTGAATGCGCGGACCGCCGCGACGTCGGGTTCGAAATCCGGCTGGGGCATGGCATGG
>CADEDX010000314.1 GCA_902826195.1 uncultured Bradyrhizobium sp.
CCGGACCTGGGCCTCGTTGGCCTCGATCTCCTGAAAACGCCGAACCATGGCCTCGGCCTTGCGCCGGTGTCCGATTTCCTCCGCGAGTGCCGCATTAGCTGCCGCAAGTTGCTTGCGTGACGGCGCGGTCAGGACACGCGGCAGCGACAGCAGCAGCCCCGCCGTGATCCCGAGTGATAGGAGCGCCAGCACGCCTTTGGTGATCGCCTCGATGCCGTGGGCTGGCACCCACAAGGTAAGGACCGACAGCAGCCGGGTCACCCCGCAGACCGCAACGAAGACGGCGAATGCGCCGAACACGGCGCGGAACGTCAGATCGCGGCGCCGCCACAAGAAGTACCTGAGGACGAAAGCGGTAGCAAAGAAGGCGATGGCGAGCATGGCGTCGGAAACGGCGTTCAGCCAGATCAGTTCCGGTTTCCACTGCAAGCACGCGCCATGCGGGGTAAGCATCGACATGTCCAGAATATCCTGTCTCGGGCGGAGGCGAATATCGTCGATACTTAGAGCATGATCCGGATAAGTGGGGAACCGGTTCACTGCCACCGGTGGCTGACTGCCTCGACGTTGTTGCCGCAGCGCCCGGGAATGCGCCGCAACAGGCCGTGCATGTTGCAGGCCGGCGCCCCATCTCCGGGGCTGCGCCGACCTGCCAGAACGAGTCGACCGCGCTGCGTCAGGACGCCAGCTTCAATCGCTCCAGCGCTTCCTGCAGCTTCGCCTTCCGCTCTATTGCCGCCTCGCGCTTTTCCTTCTCTTCCTCGACGATCTCCTCGGGCGCGTTGGCGACGAATTTCTCGTTGCCGAGCTTGGCGTCGACGCGCTTGATGTCGGCCTCGGCCTTGACGATCTCCTTGTCCAGCCGTGCCTTTTCCGCCGAGAGGTCGATCACGCCCTTGAGCGGCAACGCCACCACCTCGCCGCGCACGAGCAGTTGCACCGCACCTTCCGGTGGCCGATCGGCCAAGGCGATATCCGAAAGCCGGGCCAAGCGCTTCACCGTGTCGTTCCAGCGCTGCGCACGGGCCTGCGTCTCCGCAGGCGCATCTGCCAGCACCAGCGGGATCAAGGTAACCGGGGGAATGTTCATTTCCGAGCGCACCGAGCGGATCGCGGTGACGAGGTCGACCACCCAGCCGATTTCGGCCTCGGCGGTCGGGTCGCTGAAATCGCCGGCGTCAAGCGCAGCCATGACCGGCGCGACCAGTGGCTCGCCCGGGCCTGCCAGCGCCATCGCGGCGATCTGCTCCTCGGTCAGCGCGCTGGCCTTGCGCGGCCACTCCGCCAGCGCCAGCAGGCCGTCGCGCTTGGCCGTCACCGCCCAAAGCTCTTCGGTGATGAAGGGCATGAACGGATGCAGCAGTTTGAGGATCTCGTCGCGCGCCCAGGCGGTCATGGCGCGGGTCTCGGCCTTGGCCGCCCCCTCCTCGCCCGTCAGCACCGGTTTTGCGAGTTCGACATACCAGTCGCAATAGACGTTCCAGACGAACCGGTAGATCGCATTGGCGGCGTCGTTGAACCGATAGCCCTCGATCGCCTCCGATATCTCGCGCGTGGCGCGTGAGGTCTCATGCGCCATCCATCGGTTCAGGGTTTCCTTCGCCTCCGCAGGATCGAAGCCTTCCGGCTTCTCGCAGCCGTTCATTTCGGCAAAGCGGCAGGCATTCCACAGCTTGGTCGCGAAATTGCGGTTGGTTTCGACCAGTTGCGACGAAAGCTTGATGTCGTGGCTGTGCGCCGCGCCACGCGCCAGCGCAAAACGCAACGCGTCTGCGCCGTATTCCTCGATCACGCCGAGGGGATCGATGACGTTGCCCTTCGACTTCGACATCTTGGCGCCCTTCTCGTCGCGAACCAGGCGGTGGATGTAGACGGTCGAGAACGGCGCGTCCTTCATGAAATGGATGCCCATCATCATCATGCGGGCGACCCAGAAGAAGATGATGTCCCAGCCGGTGACGAGAACGTTGGTCGGGTAATAGCGCTTCACTTCCGGCGTTTCGTCGGGCCAGCCGAGTGTCGAGAACGGCCACAGCCCCGAGGAAAACCAGGTGTCGAGCACATCCTCATCGCGTGTGATGAAGCCTTCGCGTTTGGCGGGGTCTTCCGCCATCGCGCGCGCCTGCTCTTCCGTGATCACTTCCCGCTCGACATAGTAGCCGAGCGCGTTGCCGACAGCTTCCTCTTCCGTCTCGGCGACGAACACCTTGTCGTCCGGGCCATACCACGCCGGAATCTGATGGCCCCACCACAGCTGCCGAGAGACGCACCAGGGCTGGATGTTCTCCATCCATTCGAAATAGGTCTTTTCCCAGTTCTTCGGCACGAACGTCGTCGCGCCCGAGCGCACGGCCGCTATCGCCGGCTGCGCCATGGTCTTGGCGTCGACATACCACTGGTCGGTCAGATAGGGCTCGATGACAACGTTGGAGCGGTCGCCATGCGGCACTACATGCGTATTCGGCTCGATCTTTTCCAGGAAACCGAAATCCTCCAGCCGCGCCACGATCAGTTTTCGCGCGGCGAAGCGATCGACGCCGTGCAGTTCTTCCGCCAGCAGCAGCGCGCCCTCAGGCAATCCGCGTAGATAGTCCTCGTTCTCGATGAGCGCCATGCAGCCTTCGCGATCGAACACGTTGATCTGCGGCAAGTTGTGCCGCTTGCCGACCTCGAAGTCGTTGAAATCGTGCGCAGGCGTGATCTTGACCGCACCGGACCCCTTCTCCGGATCGGCGTAGTCGTCGCCCACGATCGGGATGCGGCGACCGACCAGCGGCAGGATGACGTGCTGGCCGATGAGATGCCCGATCCGCTCGTTGTCCGGATGTATCGCGACGGCCGTGTCGCCGAGCATCGTCTCGGGCCGCGTGGTCGCCACGACGACAAAGGTCGAGGGATCGTCGGGGTTGAAGGTCTTGCCCTCGATCGGATAGCGCAGGTACCACAGGCTGCCCTTGACCTCGACCTGCAGCACCTCGAGGTCGGAGATCGCGGTCATCAGCTTCGGGTCCCAGTTGACCAGCCGCTTGTCCTTGTAGATCAGGCCTTCGCGGTGCAACTGGACGAACACCTTCACGACAGCGCGCGACAGGCCTTCGTCCATCGTGAAGCGCTCGCGTGACCAGTCGCAGGAAGCGCCAAGCCGCTTCAACTGATTGACGATCGTGCCGCCGCTCTCCGCTTTCCATTGCCAGACGCGTTCGAGGAATTTGGCGCGGCCGAGGTCGCGCCGGTGCTCCTGCCGCTCCATCAACTGCCGTTCGACCACCATCTGGGTCGCGATGCCGGCATGGTCGGTGCCGGGCTGCCACAGTACGTCGCGGCCACGCATCCGCTCGAAGCGGCAGAGGATGTCCTGCAGCGTATTGTTGAGCGCGTGACCCATATGCAGCGAGCCCGTCACGTTCGGCGGCGGGATGACGATGGTGAACGGGGTAGTGTCTTTTCGTTCCGGCCGGCCGGCCTTGAACGCGCCGCTCTCCTCCCAGATGGCGGACATGCGGCTCTCGATATCGGCGGGCTGGTAGTTTTTCTCAATCATGGCACTGCAACCCGAATGATGAGGGACGCTCTCGAACCGGTCCCGTCGCCGGGTGGTCGAAGAATGCAAATCAATTCAACGTGGTAGCGCCCGGTCTGGATGTGTCGGTGCCAGGCTGCGCGCCCTAGAAAGCCGCCACGGCGCTCCAAGTCAACCGGACACCGGGTTCGGGCAGCGGAGAGCCACGCAACACCGGCCTGAAGCGGCCGTCAGGATCACGGCGGGCGCTGGCCGCCAGCCTTCTGCTGTGTTGAGCCCGTCCCGAACTTAAACCTTCGGCTTAACGTCCACCGCGCGAAACCCGCTCGATTTCCGCCTTGACGATGCGCTCTACCAGGCCCGGCAGATTGTCGTCGAGCCAGGACTTCAGCATGGGCCGCAGCATTTCCTTGACCAGATCCTCCAGCGTCCGCGCATTGTTGCTCAGGACGGTATTCGCCAGCGAGTTGAAGGCGGATTCCACGGCGGAGACAGTCGAATGCGATAAAATAGGCCTTGTGGGTGTGCTGTCGAACGGCGGATCCGGTTGACGGCGAGACGCCCTGGCTTCGGTGAACTCGATATCGTCCGCGGGCTCGACCTTGCTGAAGCTTGCCGGCGCGGGTGGCGGTGCCGGCACCGCCATTTCGTCGGTGAGTTCGAACACGTCGGGCTCGGGCTCGGGCTCCGGCTCGGGCTGCGCCGGCCTGATCTCGGGCGTCGCCGCGTCGAGGCTCGCCAGCATCGCGTCGATGTCGTCTTGATTGTTGCTGGCGGGTGCGGGCGGCGGAGCCGGCTTCGGCGCGGGGGCCGGCTTGGGTGCCGGCGCGATCGCCGACGGCGGGATATCCTTCATCACTGGCTTCGGGGCAGCCGCCGGGCTTGCCGGCTTTTCGGCAGCAGCGGGCTTCGCCTCGTCGTCGGCTATGATGCGACGGATCGACGCCAGAATCTCCTCCATCGAGGGCTCTTGGACCTTTGCAGGTTGCGTCATCTCCGACTCCACATCGAAACCAGTTTATACCAAAGCCACGGAGGAATTGCCGGTTCCGGATGTGAAGGCCGGGATTTTCACCCACACGCCCTACTTGTCCCCAGATCAAAGCCGGCCCGCGGCATCGCACGCGGGTCCTGCTCCCCTCAGTACGACCCCTGGCCCCCGCCCATGACATTGCAGGGACGTGGGTCACGAATCGCTCAGCTCGCCCCGGAAACGGTACGTCATCGCCACAATTGATTGCAAGCAAAGCGCCCGGCGCAACCGGCACCGGGCGACATATTGGTTACCGCCTGCGCGGAGACAGGCTCTGATATCAGCGGCCGTCCGGCGTGCGAACGCCAGCCCAGCTGTCGCGCACCTGATGGTAGTGCACGCTCGGATCGTAGATCGTGGTTGGAAGGTTGAGCACTTGCGGAGACAGCCGTCCGACCGTGTTCAGCACGGAGTATGAGGCCACCACCCGGTCATGTTGCGCGGTCACGAGCGCAACGCGCGCATTCACCAGCGCCTGCTGGGCATTCAGCACGTCGAGTGTGGTGCGCTGTCCGGCCTTGGCTTCCTCGCGCACGCCGTTCAGCGCGATTTCCGACGCCTGTACCTGCGCCTGCGCGGACTGTACCTGCGCCTTGCCGGCAACGAGCTGGCCCCACGCCGTCACCACGTTGGCACGGGTCTGGTCGCGGGTCTGGTCGAGCGCGAGGCGCTGCTGCGCCACCGTTTCCTTCGACTGGCGGATCAAGGAATATTCGGCACCGCCCTGATAGATCGGAACGTTGAGTTGCGTGATCGCGGACGCCCCGAACGAGCGGTATTGGACCAGACTCTGCTCATAGGTCTGTTGCACCGACGCCTGCAATGTGACCGTCGGCAACAGCGCACCTTCGGCTACCTTGACCTGCAGATAGCTGACGTCGATGCCGAACATGGCCGCAGTGACGTTTGGATTTTGCGTCAGGCCGAGCTCAACGGCGGCGGGCAGCGTCGATGGCAGGAAGCGGTCAACCGGAGATCCCGGCGCGAGCGCTTGCGGCTCGTTGCCGATGATGCGGCGGAAGTTGCCGCGCGTCGTCGTCAGATTGGCTTCTGCGGTCAGAAGCTGCGTCCGGCCGGCAGCAAGCTGTGCCTCCGACTGCGCCACGTCGGTGCGGGTGACTTCGCCGACGTTGAAGCGGTCGCGTGTCTGCTTCAGCGTCTGCTCGAGCACGCGAACGTTGCTCTTCTGCACCTCGACGATCGCCGAGTCGCGCAGATAGTCCATGTAGGTCGTGGCGGCACTGAGCAAGACGGTCTGTTCGAGTGCACGCAAGGCTTCGCGCGCGCCGGAAACCTGTCCCTCGGCTGCTCTGGTTCTGTTGGCGGTCTGCTGGCCGTTGAACAGCGTTTGCGTGATGGTGGCGCCGACGCTGCGCGGCGCGTTGGCGCCGTTGATCGGCGGAGGCCTGCCGACGTTGAGGTCGCCCGTCTGGGTGAGGCTGTCGGAGTATTGGTAGCCTGCGCTCGCAGTGACACCGACCTTCGGACGGTAGCCGGACAACGCCTGCGGCACGTTCTCGTCGGTCACGCGCACCTGCGATCGTTGCGCGTTGAGCTGCGGATTGTTTTGATAGGCGCGCACCAGCGCTGCCTCGATCGTGTCGGCCAAGGCGGGCATCGGGCCCATACAAGCAATTAGAAGGACCGAGGCCGCCGCTCCGGCAAAAACCTTCACCCCACGCATCCCTGGTAATCCATTCGTTTTATTCGCCGGCCCAAAATCACGAGCGTGACCAAAGACCGGGCGTAGCTTCACTCGAAGTGAGTCCAAGCTCACCTTAGTCCGCACGTAAGCTGGACGGAACTACCCTGCAAGCAAACGTCATTGAAACTCTTGACGTGGGGCAATCGGGCCACACTTCTGATTTCGAAGAGGATTTAGCCGGCAACCAAGGGCGAATATTGGGCGTTGAAGGGGCTGAAACGCTAGAAAACGAAGGCTGGAACACGTTCCATGCCGGGCAGCACCGGGGCAGTCGCATCGAACAATGTGCGGTGACCGAAATCGCCGTGCGAAGCCGTCACAATGGTGGCCCGCGCCGGCTGAGACGTCGCGAAAACGCCCACCAACCGGCCGCCGCTGCGCAATTGCGCATAAAGGTGCTCTGGAACGATCTCGGTCGCACCGTTCAGCACGATGACGTCGTAAGGCCCCCTCGCCGCATCTCCATACCCCGATGCCGCGGGCCGGACGGTCACATTTCCACAGCCATTATTGGCCAGAATCGCCTGAGCCTTCGCCGCCAGCGCCGAATCGCTCTCGATCGCGCTCACATCGGTTGCCAGTCGGGCGATCACGGCAGCGGCGTATCCGCTGGCGCAGCCGACCACCAGGACACGGTCGCCCTGCTTGATCTCGGCGGCCTGCAGCATCTTGGCCAGCACCACCGGCTTGATCAAAAACCGCTTGGCCGCGTCGCCCTCGCTGACGTCGAGATCGAGGTC
The DNA here is from genome assembly GCA_902826195.1 of uncultured Bradyrhizobium sp. Lineage (GTDB taxonomy): Bacteria > Pseudomonadota > Alphaproteobacteria > Rhizobiales > Xanthobacteraceae > Bradyrhizobium. The sequence continues at coordinate 6,999 of CADEDX010000314.1, forward strand.
CAGATAGGCCAGCGCCTGCTTGTTTTCGGGAACGAAGGCCTCGCGCGGCACCGCCAGCATGGCATCGAGAATTCGGATATCGGTGACGTCGCTCGGACGCACCTGACCATCGACCATTTTCTGGCGCGCGGTCGCAAAACCGGACATAGCTTTAAGACCCTGAGAGCTGGCAGCGTGGCCGCCGAAGGAGCTGAAACCGCGTCATCTTTGGTACAAGCGCCGGCAAAACGCAACACGCGGGCGTCGGTTGCCGGACGGACGACCAACGGTGCTCAAGATACCTCTATCCGATCGATACGGTGAGCCCTCGGTCGCGGATATCGATTCGACTTCCTTGGAAGCCTGGCAGGCCAGTCCACCCCGGCATAGGCGAGGTTTCCGCCCTCCCAGGTTCCAGCTGCTGTTATCTGGCACGTACTAAACCGGCAAATCCCTGCCTCGAAGTGGCTTTCCGGGCCGCTGTGTCCCGAACGCACAACTGGCGATTTGGTCCTTTGCAAGCCCGAAAGGCTTTGTTATACGCTCCCCGCCGCGAACCTTTGTTCGCCTGTTCCTCGGTAGCTCAGCGGTAGAGCATTCGACTGTTAATCGAATGGTCGCTGGTTCGAATCCAGCCCGGGGAGCCAACAAAATCAGATACTTACGCCGAATTTGCCAACTCCCGAAAATCTACCGTGTGGGCAGTATGTGGGCAAATCGATTGCCTCACCTCGGACGACTCGCCGTCTCTACTTCCCCGCGTGTGTGATTTGAGAATCGCCAAGCGGCAGCCCTCTCTCGACTGGGTCG
>CADEDX010000315.1:0-3098 GCA_902826195.1 uncultured Bradyrhizobium sp.
CCAAACCAGGAGAACAGCCTTGACTCTCAAATCCCCATATGAGGATGGGTTGAGCGCAGCGAAATCCATCATCTCTCCGCGCACGAATTGATGGGTTTCGCTGCGCTCTACCCATCCTACGCGCCGGAGCCAGCGTCTACCAGAAGCCCGCCGCGAGCGCCACGACCTGCCCGTCGAGACCGGCAAACCCGTGATGGCCGCCGGCCTGGCAAGGATCGCCCTCGTCGGCGCCGCCGGTCAGCCAACTGACCCGCGCGCGACCGGCGGACCATTTGATGAAGGGATCGACACCGGCCGGCAGCGTGACCTTGCAGCCGTCCTGGCGATGATGGAGGACGAGCGTGCGCGGCAGCGCGGACGGCGAGCCCAGGATCGACATCACGTTGCTGCCGCTGCCGGAGTCCGGACTGAGGAACCCCGAGGTGAGCACGAGCGCATCGGGCCGCGCGCCGCGCGCAATGCCTTCCGCGGCGCGAAGCGTGCCGCGGCTGGTGCCGACCACCGTCACCGGCCGCTTGATCGCTGCCATGTAGTCGACGGCGCTCTTGAGATCGGTCCCGGCATCGGCGACGAGCACCGCGAGTCCGCGCGCTGCATAGGCGTGCCGCGTCCGAACCAACTGGTTGCCGCGCAGGCCGTTGATATCGCCATTGTCGCCGGCCCGGATGGCGCCGTCGCCACCCGGCAGCAGAATCACGCTGCCGCGCGGCGCCTTGGGCTTGATCAGGACCGCACGCGAGCCGCCGATGGTGACGGTTTCGTCGCCCAAGGCGGGAGTGAGAGTGAAGGCGGCGAGCAGCGCCGCAACCAGCAACAGAGACTTCTTCATAAGGCGGCCTCGCTCGTTGGTACCTTTACAGGCAGACGCTTTACATCAATTTCAAGGGCGCATCGCCCACCATACGGAGATCAATCCGGCCGATCAGATCCAAACGCAGCGCCTCGGCGGCGCTGATGGCGTCCGTGGTCTGCCGCAACGTGCTGACATTCGAGCCGAGCGATACGATGCCGCCCAGCACCGCGGCGATCGAACCGAGGGCGATGGTCTGACTGGCGCCGAACAGGCCTAGGATCGTCATCAGCAACACCGCAAAGCCACCGGCGATGGCCGCCTTGGACACCAGGATGATCTTCCGGCATCGCTCCGCGACTTCGCCGAGGCTCTCGAGCCGCTCCTCGATGCGTGAGATGTCGTCGGCAGTGTCGTCTTCGGCCGTTGCGTTCAAGTGGGGCACCAAGCGCGGATCGTAGGATGGGTTGAGCAAAGCGAAACCCATCAGCCCTGTGCACTGCATTGATGGGTTTCGCTTTGCTCAACCCATCCTACACGCTGATCGCCCTTTTGCGCTAGGCCGGCTCCAGGCCGAGCGCCTGCCCGACCTCGATCCAGGTCGGCAATTCGCGCTGATAGAGCGCATTGCTTTCCTTGTGGCCGATCGCGGGCTCCAGCGCGAAGGTGGCGAGAACTTCCTTGACCTTCGGATCGTTGTTGGCGGCAACGCATAGTTCGGAAAGCCGGTCGACAATCGGCTGCGGCGTCGCCTTCGGCACCGACCAGCCGGAGAAGCCGCTGACCGTGAAAAATTTCGAAGTCGCGCCCTGCTCCGGCAGCGTCTTGATCTCGGGGATCGCGTCGACCTTCTTAGAATGTACCGCGAATACCGTGCCGTGATTGCTCTGCAGCACCGCCTGCGCGCCGGTGTAGCTGCCCATCGCCACATCAAGCGTTCCGTCCAGCAGGCCCGTCCACATCGGCGCTTCGCCGCGGTAATGAATCGGTTCGATCTTGAGCCCGTACTGCTTGTTGAGTTCGTTGATCGTCATGTGCGGCGACGAGCCCGCGCTATAGGTGCCGAAATTCACTTGCCCCTTCTTGCGCGAGAAGGTGACGAAATCGTCGAGCGACTTGACGCCGGATTGTTTGTTGGCGACCAGCAGCAGCCCCGCGCCGGGAATGATGCTGACCAGCGCCAGATCCTTATCCATGTCGTAGCCTGGATTCTTGATCATGACCCGGTTCATCACATAGGTGGTCGAGATCGAGCACAGCATGATGTGACCGTCGGGCGCTGCGCGCGCGACTTCTGCCGCACCGATCGAGCCGGAGGCGCCGGCCTTGTTTTCGACGACGACGGTCTGACCGATCTGCTTGCCGATGTAATCGCCGAAGGCGCGCGCCAGCAGATCGGTCTGCCCGCCGGCCGGGTAGCTGCAGACCATCCGGATATTGCGCGACGGCCACGCGCCTTGCGCCGAAGCGCCGCGCAGCAGGAACGGCGTTGCCGCGGCCGCCGATCCGGCTGCAATGAAGTGACGGCGATTGATTATCCTGGACATGATTCTCTCCCTATTTTGCAGGGAGCGTAGCGCATTGCCCGGCGACTGCTACCGGCAAAGACGGGACAGATTGGCGCATCGATCAAAATTCGTGTACGCCAGCCTCAACTCGCCAAGCGCGCAATTAGCGCTTCTGCAACTTTGGTCCTTCGCCGCCCGGGAGATATATGCAGGATCCGATTTCTGAAGACCGCTCAGTTTGCCCTGCGGTTCAGAAATACCGGGATATCGAGCATCTTTTCCTCAGCCGCGTTGCGTACCGGCGCGGCGCGGCCGAACGTATCCAGGCGCTTCGGCGGCGCGGTGCGCGCAGGGTCCACGACCGGCCTGGCCTGTCGCGCCGCAGGAATCAGCGACGGCGCCGCCGCGTATTGCGGCGGCGGCGCGCGGTCGGGAGTGCGGCGCCGGTCGTTGCTGAGCCGGCCGGCCAAGTCCGTCAGCGAACCTTCCGTCGGCTGCCTCTCGGGCGTCGCGGCGAGATTGTCGATGCCCGTCGCCACGACGGAAACGCGGACCACGCCCTCGAGATTGGCATCGAAGGTGGCGCCGACGATGATGTTGGCGTCCGGATCGGCCTCGTCGCGAATCCGGGTCGCGGCTTCGTCGACCTCGAACAGCGTCAGATCCCTGCCGCCGGTGATAGAGACGATCAGGCCGCTGGCGCGCTTGATGGAGGGATCCTCGATCAGCGGATTGGAAATCGCGGCCACCGCGGCGTTGAGCACGCGCTTGGGACCGGAAGCCTCGCCCCTGCCCATCAT
>CADEDX010000315.1:3198-7772 GCA_902826195.1 uncultured Bradyrhizobium sp.
CCACCGCGGCGTTGAGCACGCGCTTGGGACCGGAAGCCTCGCCCCTGCCCATCATCGCCTTGCCTTTCTCGCGCATCACCGAAAGGACGTCGGCGAAATCGAGATTGATCAGGCCTTCCTTGACGATGAGGTCGGAGATGCAGGCCACGCCCGAATAGAGCACCTGGTCGGCCATGGCGAACGCGTCCGCAAACGAGGTCTTCTCGTTGGCGACACGAAACAGGTTCTGGTTCGGGATGATCAGGAGCGTGTCGACTTCCTTCAGCAGGTCCGCGATGCCGGCCTCGGCATAGCGCATGCGGCGCTGACCCTCGAACTGAAACGGTTTTGTGACGACACCGATGGTAAGAATGCCGAGCTCGCGCGCGGCCCTGGCGATGACGGGGGCTGCGCCGGTGCCGGTGCCGCCGCCCATGCCGGCAGTGATGAACGCCATGTGGGCGCCGGCCAGTTGATCGCGGACCACCTCGATGGCCTCTTCCGCCGCCGCGCGGCCGATATCGGGCTGCGCGCCGGCGCCGAGGCCGCCGGTCACCTGCACGCCCATCTGGATGACGCGCCCGGCTTTCGAACTGGTCAGCGCCTGCGCATCGGTGTTCGCGACCACGAACTCGACACCCTGCAGGCCGGCCTCGATCATGTTGTTGACGGCGTTGCCGCCTGCGCCGCCGACGCCGATCACGACTATTCGTGGTGTCAGTTCAACGGCCATGGCCATCCTCGATCCGCACGTCTCACGGCCACGCCCGGCACGGCGCTCCGAAAGGGAACACGATGAGGATCACGACTTTTGGCTAAGCCTGTCTTAAGAGCCGGAATGATTCAGAAGTTTTTCTGAACCCATCCGAACACCTGTCTTGCCAGGCTGCCGCCTTGATCCGCTGCCGTCCGATCACCGCTTCCGCGCGACTGATCCGTACCGCCCATCACGTCCCAGCGTAGCAGGCCTGCCGCAGCGGCGAAAGCGGGTGAACTGAAAGTCTCGCCTAACCCCTTCACATTCGCCGGCTTGGCGAGACGGACTGGTGCGCGAAACACGTCCTCAGCGAGTTCCCTCAGACATCCGAGCTGGGACGAGCCTCCGGTGAGAACGATCCGTCTCGGCAGCGGTCGCCCTGTCGCAGACGCCTTGGACAACCGTCCGTCCATCAGTTCCAGGATTTCCTCGATGCGGGGACGGAGCACCTGCGCGATATCCGCGCGGCTGCACTGGTGCGCTTCAAGACGCCCATCCGGACCGAGCCTTGGTGCTTCCACCATGTCGAGCGCACCGGCTTCCGAGGGGCCGACCGCACCGTACTGGATCTTCATCCGCTCGGCTGCCGCAAAGGTGGTGCCCAATCCTTGAGCCAGATCGGACGTCGCGCGCGCGCCGCCCATTGGAAGCGTCTCGACGTGCAGAAGTCCGCCTTCCCAGAAGGCCGCCGCTGACGTCACCCCCGCGCCAAAATCCACAACCATCGCGCCCTGCTCGGCCTCGTCCTCAACCAGGCAAGCCAGGCCGGCGGCATAGGGCGCCGCAAGGATAGCCGAGACCTCAAGATGCGCCCGCGAGACGCACTGGACGATGTTGCGCAGCCCCGCCGTGGGGGCCGACACGACCAGAAAGCTGGCCGTCAGCGTTTCGGCGAACATGCCCCGCGGATCCCTGATCCCGGCGGTTCCATCCACCGTGAAGCCCAGCGGGGCCGAGTGCAGAACTTCCCGACCCTGCGGCTGGAAGCTTTCAAGCGCGGCGACACGCACGTCGCGCACATGGTTGGCGGTCACTTCGCGTCCGCCCATCGGCAGCTTGGCGCGCACGACGTCAGAACGCAGATCGGGGCCTGACACGCCCAGGACAACATCGGTGATGCGCAGCTCTGCCGCGCGCTCGGCCTGTTCCACCGCCAGACGTATCGACCGCTCGAGGCTGTCGAGATCGACGACAGCGCCGGCCCGCACGCCCTTGGTCGACTGCGTTCCGGCGCCAAGAACGCGTGGTTCGCCATTGGTTGCGTCCGCGCGACGCGCGATCATGCAGGTGATCTTCGACGAGCCGATGTCCAGCGCCGCCATGACGGCGCCGCGGCCTTGGATCCGATCACGCACATGGGTACGCTGGGCGAGCGACGACATGACTGTCACGTGTCTCCCGAAGGCGGGATCACAGCGGCCCCCGGGATGGGGCGAAGGGCCAGGTATTTCGGATGGCGCGCGTCGATCTGCATCGCCGGCAGGTCCAGCACGCGCGTCTGCGCGTGCATGAGGTTGAGCGCCTCCAGCTGTTCCGGCAGGCGCGCATCGACCGGGAACGACACGACGTCGGTTCGGCCCTTGAACTTCACGTCCCAGCGACGCCCATTGATCCGATAGGCGATCTCCATGCGCTCGGCGAGATCAGGGTAGTGCGCAATCGCAGCTACGAGCATCGCTGCCGCTTCCGAGGCGTCCTTGCCGACAACGCGCGGCAGGCGCGCATACTTGCTGAGGTCCGCTTCGGCAAAGGCGCGGCCGCTCTGGTCAACGACGCGCCAGGCGCTTCCCTCGCCGTCTTCCTGTGACAGCGCGATGGGCTTGCGCTGTTCCAGTTCGATGCGGATGCGATCGGGCCACTGGCGCTGCACGCTTACCGCGCCGACGTCGAGCTTCTCGATCCGGTCGCGGATTCCATGCGGATCGGCGGACAGGATGCTTGCGCCCTCGCGCACCTCGGCTGCTTCCAGCACCTTGGCCGTCAGCTGTCCATCGATCGGCGTGCACACGCGGGTGGGCTCCCCGTCCGGCCGTTGGCACACCTTGACGTCCTTCACCGCAATTCCGGCCCAGCCGGCGATCACGTTGAAGCCGTTGTTCATCCGGTTGCCGAACGCCCCGAGGCTGCCGCCCATCCAGGCGGCGATCGTCAGCATCAGTGCGCCGCAGATGATGGTGCCCAGCGCATAGGTGGCGGCGCGATCGCGAAACCACGCCACTGAATAGGGAATGTCGCGCGGACGACGCTTGGGTTGCGGCGGCGCGCGGCGACGCGGCGGCGGATCAAGATCGTCGTCATAGGCCGGACCGGCGATCTGCGGGCGCTTTACCTTGGGCATGAGGCGTCCTCGATCATCCAGCGGACGAGGGACGGATAGTCGATGCCCATGTGCGCCGCCTGCTCCGGGATGAGCGAGGTGGGCGTCATGCCCGGCTGCGTGTTGGTCTCGAGTATCACCAGTCGACCCGCTGTTTCATCGTAGCGAAAGTCAGACCGCGACACCCCCCGACAGCCAAGCGCCTGATGGGCCCTCAGCGATGCGTCAAGCGCAGCTTCGGTGACCGCATTCGGCAGGTCTGCAGGAAGGACATGGCGCGATCCTCCTGCCTCATATTTCGCCTCGAAGTCGTAATACTCCCTTAAGGTCGTTATCTCGGTGACGGCCATGGCCCGATCGCCCATCACGCCGACGGTCAACTCCCTGCCAGGAATGAACTTTTCGACCAGTGCGTGGCTGCCGAACTTCCACGTCCCGTCGGTCAGTTCCTTGGGCGGACGGTTGGCCCCGGCCCGCACGATGAACACGCCGAAAGATGAACCTTCAGCAATCGGCTTGATGACATAGGGGGGCTCGTAGACATGGTCGCGCGCCAGGTCGGCGACCGAGAACATGCCGCCCTCGGCGATATCGAGCCCGTGCTGGGCGTACACCGCCCGCGACTTGTCCTTGTTCATTGCGAGCGCGGAAGCAAGCACGCCGGAATGCGTGTACGGAATGCCGAGAATCTCAAGGAGGCCCTGCACGCAGCCATCCTCGCCCCACGGCCCGTGCAGCGCATTCAGCACGACGTCGGGCTTCACTGCGGTGAGCTGCTCGGCAAGCTGGCGCGTGACGTCGACCTCTATGGCCTCGAAACCGGCCTGTCGGGCGGCCTCCGCCATGCCCTTCCCCGAAGACAGGGAGACAGGACGTTCGGACGACCAGCCCCCCATGATGACGGCGACACGAGTCATGGTTCGCACTCCTTGCCTTGATATCGGCTATGCGCCCGCAGCGGTTACCGGGATGCTACCGCGCGCCGGCGCAGACGAGACCGATTTTCGCATGGTCGGGGCAAAAATACGGCCTTTGCACAAACTCCTGTTCCTTTCGCGCTCGCTATACTCGATGCTGTCGCGGAACGAGGAACCAAGATGACCAAACCGGAAGCAATGAAGCACTGGATCGACGCCGCCGACGCGCTGCTGCCCGAGATGATCAGCCTGCGCCGCGCCATCCATGCGGAGCCCGAGATCGGCCTCCACAATCCGCTCACCACCGCAAAGGCCAGGGCCGCCCTCGCCGGCCTGCCGCTCGAATACTCGGAAGGTCCCTCCACCACCGGCTTCGTCGCCACTCTGCGCGGTCCCTCCAACGGCCGCACGGTGCTCCTGCGCGGCGACATGGATGCGCTGCCAATGCACGAGGACACCGGCCTTGAATTCTCCTCGCAGGTCGAGAACGCGATGCATGCCTGTGGTCACGACACGCACGTTGCCATGCTGGTCGCCGCCGCCCACGCCCTCTGCGCCCAGCGCGACCGTCTCGCCGGCACGGTGCAGTTCATGTTCCAGCCCG
>CADEDX010000316.1 GCA_902826195.1 uncultured Bradyrhizobium sp.
AAGCACAATCACCGCAAATTTTACGGTAAATAATGGCTGTGTTCGTTGAGCGGACGTGCAAAGCACGCCGCCGCAGCGCGGGGCAAGACTCAAGGCTTGGCCGGCTCGGGTGACGCGCGAGGCTCCGTTAACGCCTCTTCCACCTTCTCCCGGTCCCCTGCCAGCACGCGCTGCACGCTGACGAAGAACACCGGCACCATCAGCAGCGCCAGGATCACGACCGCGATCATGCCGCCCATGACGCTGGTGCCGAGCGCCTGCTGGCTGGCGCCGCCGGCGCCGGTGGCGATGGCCATCGGCAGCACGCCGCAGACGAAGGCGAGGCCGGTCATCAGGATCGGGCGGAAGCGCAGACTGCACGCTTCGATCGTCGCTTCCACCAGCGGCTTGCCCTGCGCGCGCAGATCCTTGGCGAATTCGATGATCAGGATGGCGTCCTTGGCCGCGAGGCCGATGATGGTGATCAGGCCGACGGTGAAATAGACGTCGTTCGACAGGCCGCGCATGGTGGCGGCGATGACCGCGCCGCAAATGCCGAGCGGTATCGTCAGCAGCACCGCGAGCGGGATGGTCCAGCTCTCGTAGAGGGCTGCGAGCAACAGGAACACCACGAATACCGAGAGGCCGAGCAGGAACGGCGCCTGCGAGCCTGACAGCTTTTCCTGCAAAGATTGCCCGGTCCATTCGTAACCAAAACCGCGCGGCAGCTTGCCCGCGAGCCGTTCCATCTCGGCGATGGCATCGCCCGAGGTGAAGCCGGGCTTGGCCTCGCCGGAAATACGCACGGCGGGATAGTAATTGAAGCCCGCGATCTGGGTCGGGCCCTTCTGCCACTGCACGGTAGCAAACGCGGAGAACGGCACCAATTGGCCGCGGCTGTTCTTGACGTTGTAGTTGAGGATGTCGTCGGCGTTCATGCGGCTGGCGCGGTCCGCCTGCACGATCACACGTTGCATGCGCCCGCGGTTCGGAAAATCGTTGATGTAGTTCGAGCCGAGGTTGGTCGAAATCGTCTGGTTGATGTCCTCGAAGGTGACGCCGAACGCGCCGGCCTTTTCGCGGTCGATCATCAGATTGACCTGCGGCGCCGGCGGCAAGCCCTCGACATAGACCTTCTGCAGCACGCGGCTGGCATTGGCTTCCGCGATGAGGCGGTCCGAGGCGGCCATCAGCGCCGGATAGCCCTTCTGGCCGCGATCCTGCAGGCGGAACGAGAAACCACTGGAATTGCCGAGATTGTCGATCGGCGGCGGCTGCAGCGCCGAAATTTTGGCGTCGCGGATCGACGACAGGTCCCGGTTGATGTCGGCGACGATCGCGGCAGCCGACTCCTTCTTGCCGCGCTCCGACCAGTCCTTCAGCGAGATAAAGGCCTGCGCGGTGTTGACCCCCTGACCGAGGAAACTGAAGCCGGTCAGGAACGTCACGTTCTCAACGCCTTCACGTTTGAGCAGATATTTTTCGACCTGCTCGACCGCGGCCTGGGTGCGGGCATAGGAGGAGTCGGACGGCGTCTGCACGTCTGTCGTGATAAAGCCCTGGTCGTCGACCGGCAGGAAGCCGCCGGGCAACCGCACGAACGCCCAGCCGAGGCCGATCAGCAGCACGGCGTAGATCAGCATCAGCCGCCCGGTGCGCTTCAGCGAACCCTGGACGGTGCGCGTATAGCCGCCGCGGGTCGTTTCCAGCACGCGGTTGAACCAGCCGAACACGCCTTTTCGCGCGTGGGCATGACCGGCCTCGACCGGCTTCAGCAGCGTCGCGCACAACGCCGGCGTCAGCGACAGCGCCAGCAGCGCCGAGAAGGCAATGGCGGACACCATGGTGACGGAGAACTGGCGATAGATGATGCCGACCGATCCCGGGAAGAACGCCATCGGCACGAACACCGCCATCAGCACCAGCGTGATGCCGATGATGGCGCTTGATATCTGGGACATCGCCTTGCGGGTGGCTTCCTTCGGCGGCAGGCCTTCTTCGGCCATGATGCGCTCGACGTTTTCGACCACGACGATGGCGTCGTCGACGAGGATGCCGACCGCCAGCACCATGCCGAACATGGTGAGCATGTTGATGGAATAGCCGGCCACCATCAGCATCGCGCAGGTGCCGAGCAGCGCCACCGGCACCACGATGGTCGGGATGATGGTGTAGCGGATGTTCTGCAGGAACAGGAACATCACGATGAAGACCAGCACGATCGCTTCGACCAGCGTCATCAGCACCTTGTTGATCGATGCCTTGACGACGGGCGTGATGTTGTAGGGGATTTCATAGCCGATATTGGTCGGGAAGAACTTTGACAGTTCCTTCATCTTGGCTTCGACGGCGCTCGCGGTCGCCAAGGCGTTGCCGGTCGGCGACAGCAGCACGGAGAGGCCCGCGGTCGGCTTGCCGTCGAGGCGGGTGTTGAACTGGTAGCTGAGGCCGCCGATCTCGATGCGCGCGACGTCGCGCAGCCGCACGGTGGACCCGTCCGCATTGGCGCGCAGCGTGATCGCGCCGAATTCCTCCGGCGAGGAGAGCTGGCCCTTGACCAGCACCAGCGCGGAAACCTTCTGCTCCGGCGTGCTCGGCTCCGCGCCGACGCTGCCGGAAGCGACCTGCGCGTTCTGCGCCGTGATTGCCTTGTTGACGTCGTCGGCGGTGAGCCCATAGCCGACCAGCTTGGCGGGATCGATCCAGATTCGCAGCGAGCGCTCGGTGGAATACAACGTGGCGCGGCCGACGCCTGGAATGCGCCTGATTTCACCGAGCACGTTGCGGATCATGAAATCGCCAAGGCCGATTTCATCGAGCGAGCCGTCGGCCGAATTCAGCGTGATGATCTGCAGCACCGCCGAGGAGGCTTCCTCGACCAGGATGCCCTGCTGGATCACCGCGCGCGGCAGCCGCGCCTCGACGCGCTTGAGGCGGTTCTGCACTTCGACGGAGGCGGACCCGGTATCCGTGCCGGGCTGAAAGTTGGCGATGATTTCGACCTGACCGAGCGAGTCCGAGGTCGATTCGAAATTGAGGATGCCGGAGGCGCCGTTGAGCTCCTCCTCGATCAGCCGGGTGACGCTGTTATAGAGGTTCTCCGGCGACGCGCCGGGATAGCTGGTCGAGATCGAGATCGAAGGCGGTGCGATGATCGGATATTGCGCGACCGCCAGCAGCGGAATTGAGATCGCGCCGATCAGACAAATGAAAAGCGCGACCACCCAGGCGAAGATCGGCCGGTCGATGAAGAAACTGGGCATGGATCAGCGCGCGGCTTGCGTCGCCGGTGCACCCGCTACCGATCCAACCGAGGCATCCGCGTCGATCCACGCCTTCGCCTTGACCTTGTCGCCCGGCACGAATTTCTGGAACCCGTCGACGATGACGCGGTCGCCATCCTTGAGACCCTCGCTGACCAGCCAGACGCCGTCCTGCACCGCGCCGGTACGAACCGGCTGCATTGCCACGCGGCCGTCTTCCTTGACCACGAACACCTCGCTGCCGCCGCCGGCATCGCGCTGGATCGCCTGCTGCGGCACCGCGATGGCGTCGCTGTCGATGCCCTGCTCGATCAGGACGCGGACATACATGCCGGGCAGCAATTCGCGATTCGGATTCGGAAACTGACCGCGCAACGTCACCTGTCCGGTATAGGCGTCGACCTTGGCTTCGGAGAACAGCAGCTTGCCCGGAAGCGGATACACCGTGCCGTCGTCGAGCACGAGGCGAACCTTGGCCGCGTCGGGCGCAATGCGATCGAGGTCGCCGCTGTCCAACGCGCGGCGCAGCTTGTGCATTTCCGAAACCGACTGGGTGAAGTCGGCATAGATCGGGTCGAGTTGCTGGATGGTGGCGAGGCTGGTGCTCTCGTTCTGCACCACCAGCGCGCCTTCGCTCACCAGCGCCGCGCCGACGACGCCGCTGATCGGCGCGCGGATCGTCGCGTAATCGAGATTGAGTTTGGCACGCGCCACTTCGGCCTTGCGGCTGCTGACTTCGGCCTCGGCCTGGCGCTGGGCGCCGATCGCCTTTTCGTTCTCGGCCTCGGGCGCCGCCCGCTGGCTGGTCAGCGTCGCGATGCGCCGCGCATGCTGGGACGCGAGATCGAACGCCGCCACCGCCTTGTCCAGCGCGGCTTCGCTCGCCTGCAGTTCCACTTCGAACGGCTTGGGGTCGATGCGGTACAACGGTTGACCGGCCGTCACTTCGGTGCCTTGCTGGAACAAGCGTTCGACGACGATCCCGGAGACCCGCGCGCGCACTTCCGAAACCCGGGTGGGCGCGATGCGGCCGGGCAGTTCCCGGACAAGGGCGCGGGACTGCGGCCGTACGGTGAAGGTGCCCACTTCAGGTTCGGCCGGAGCCGCCGCTGCCGCGGCCACCGCCGTCGGCTCGTTACAACCAGCCAATCGCGGTGCCATCGCAGCCAACATCACAACGATGCATGCCGATCGCGTTCGAAGTCCGGACATTGAAAGCATTGCCCCAGTTCACGTTTGAAGCGCGAATTGATCATTCGCGACGTTGTCCAGGAGGGCATCCCCGAAAGGCGACGCCCGAAAGCTCCTGGAACTCACAGTAGATGAACGGAGAATAAACCGCGCCTGCTGCGATGCAATACAACCACGCGGCGGCCCAATGTCACATAAGGCTATCGTGCTGAAATAGCGTTCGTTTTCCTGAATCACTCGATTGTGAGCCGAGTTCCGTCCTCGCGTTAAGGTTTACGGCAAATCGGAAACCGTCTTCTCGCGCCGGGAAATACTAGAAAATGAGGTATCCGCCGCGAATCGAAGCATCAGCCAGCGGCTTTCAGCCGGTAATGGCTTACACCCCACTCACTTCCCCCGGCGTATCCAAACAGGCCCGCGGTCGCAAGGAAGAACCAGCGCCAGCGTCGCATCCACAACGCGGTGTCGCTGCTATAGACCTCACGCAGCACGCGTTCGATCTCGTCGCGATGGGCATCGAAATTGTCGAGCCAGTCCTGCGCGGTGCGCTGATAGTGCACGCCGCTCCAGCGCCATTCCTTTTCGACTTCGAACAGATCGGCATATTGCCGAATCAGATGATGGCTCGGCATCACGCCGCCGGTGAAGAAATGCTGCGCGATCCAGTCCTCGGCGTCCGTGCGATCGAACAAATAGGCGCCGGAGCGATGGGTAAAGATGTGCATGAAGAAGCGGCCATCAGGTTTCAGCCACGCGCCGATGCGCGTCAGCAATTCGCGCCAGTTCATCATGTGCTCGAACATCTCGACCGAGACGATGCGGTCGAACCGCGACTCCGGCGCGAACACGTTCATGTCCTCCGTGATGACGCGCAAATTGGTCAGGCCGCGCCATCGGGCTTCTTCCTCGATATATTCGCGCTGCGACTTCGAATTGGAAACCGCCGTTATCAGCGAGTGCGGAAACTGCCGCGCCATCCAGAGCGACAGCGATCCCCAGCCGCAACCGAGTTCGAGGATCGATTGCCCTTCGGCCAGATCGGCATGTTCGACGGTTTGCCGCAGCGCCTCTTCCTCGGCCTCCTGCAAGGTCGAGGCCGGCTCCTTGTAGAAGCACGACGAATATTTGCGGTTGGGGCCGAGGACATGGCCGAAGAACGCCGCCGGCACCTCGTAGTGCTGGGCGTTGGCCGCGTCGGTATGTTCGGCGATGGCGCGCGCCGCCATGGTGTCGGCAAACCAGGCATCGCTTTCCGCGTTTCCGGTGGCGAGCCGGAGCGCGGTTCGCGAGCACAGCCGGTGGATCGCGGCACGGATGATGACATCCGGCAGCGGCACGCGTTCGGCGGTGCCGATGATCGTGGAGGTGAAGCTCATGCTACCGCTCCATTCGTTGACACGGCCCGTGCCGCGGGAATCAAGATTGCGGCAGCCACGGAAAGAACCGGCTGGTGCGCGCCTGGTAGTCGCGATAGCGATCGCCGCGCGAGCGCAACATCTGCGCTTCCAAGGGCGGGATGCCGGTGACGTGGACCAGGATCCAGTACATGAAGATAGGGGCCAGCAGCGCGGCGAAGCCCCACGGATAGGACAAGGGATCGCCGTATGAAATCCCGATCACGGGATAGGCCAGCCACCCGAACCATTCGAAGAAGTAGTTGGGATGACGTGACCAGCGCCACAGCCCCACATCGCACACCCTGCCCTTGTTGGCCGGATCGGTCCGGAACGCCTTGAGCTGCGCATCCGCCAGCGCCTCGCCGGCGATGCCGGTCGCGAGAATCAGCGCACCCAGATAATCCGCGAACCGCAGGCCGTCGCCAGGCATATGCGCCGCGACGAAGATGGCGAACGCCAGCGGAATCGATCCGAGCCCCTGATTTTGCAGAAATATGAACATCTTTCGCGGCGAATCGGCGCCCCATTCCCGGGCAAAGTCGGCATAACGCGGATCGTCCGGTATGCCGGCGCTTCGAATCGCAATGTGAACCCCTAATCGCAGCGACCAGATGGCAACCAGCGCCGCCACCAGCCACTGCCGGGCCGTGGTTGGCGCGCCTTCGATCGGCCACAAGGCGCTTCCAACGCCAACCAGACCGAGCGAAAACGTCCAGATCGTGTCGACCCAGCCGGAATTGCCGGTCCGCTGCTGCGCGATCCAGGCGCCTGCCATCAGAACGGAAAACGACGCGGCGACGGCCGCCAGCGCCACAAGATATACGACAGTCATGAAAATTCTCGTTGGACATCGCAACGTTCCAAAATACGTTGATGTCAAAGCGGGGTTTCACCCAGAGGTTCCAACAACGTCTATCTGAAATGCCAGCTTCGCAGGTTTTTTCTCCCCGCCGCTGTGCCATATTGGTTCCCCGCCCGGCTTTCCGCAACGGATGACCCCAGCAAATGCCCTCAGGCCACTCCTCCCGCTCCGATATGGAGATCGAACTGAGTAAACTGTCCTCGCCCCGGATCTTTCTGGTGCGGATGCTGGTGTTCCTGGTGCTCTGCGCGCTGGTGGCGATCGTGATCTACAAGCAGATCATCGCGGCGTTCTTCGCGAACCCGGGCCTCAATGCGCTGATCGGCGGCGTGCTGTTGATCGGCATCATCCTGTCGTTCCGGCAGGTGATCCGGCTCTATCCGGAAGTGGCCTGGGTGAACAATTTCCGCATCGCCGATCCCGGGCTGGCGATCGAGCGGCGGCCCACGCTGTTGGCGCCGATGGCCGCAATCCTCGGCGTCGAGCGCTCCGGGCGGATGTCGATCTCGCAGCAGACCATGCGGCATCTGCTCGATTCGATCGCGACGCGGCTGGACGAAGCCCGCGACATTTCCCGCTACATGACCGGACTGCTGGTCTTTCTCGGCCTGCTCGGCACCTTCTGGGGCCTGATCGAAACCGTCGGTTCGGTGGGCAAAGTGATCGACGGGCTGAAAGTCGGCGGCGATGCCGGCTCGCTGTTCGACACACTGAAGGAAGGCTTGGCCGCCCCACTCGGCGGCATGGGTATTTCGTTCTCGTCCTCGCTGTTCGGCCTCGCCGGCTCGCTGATCCTGGGCTTTCTCGACCTGCAGTCGAGCCAGGCGCAGAACCGCTTCTACACGGATCTGGAAGATTGGCTCGCCTCCACCGTGCGCGAGTATGGCGATGGCGGCGCCGCCCTCGGCGGCGAGCACCAACACGCGCTGGACCGGATACGCACGGTGCTCGAGGAGAGCGGCGGCGGCCGAAGCACCACCGCCGCGATGGCCAACCTCGCCGAGGCCATCCAGGGCCTGGTCGCACATATGCGCACCGAGCAGCAAATGATCCGCGAATGGGC
>CADEDX010000317.1 GCA_902826195.1 uncultured Bradyrhizobium sp.
GGCCGGCGCGGGCGGCACCGTCTGTGGCGAGAAGCTCGAAATGGTTGGGGAGGCTCATGGGTGAGCTTATGGCGTGACAAAGCCACTTCGTTCAACCCAATTTGGAGCGATTTTCCGCCCAAAACCCGTTGACGGCGGAACCCGGCTGCCGCATAAGTCCGCGCCATGACGATCTCGACCAAAACGACTGCGAAAACCAAAGCACCCTCTGGGGGCTCGGGAGCCGTGCGCACGTAGTCGAACGATCGCACCATCCGAAGCGAAGCCCCGCCTGAAAAGGACCGGGGCTTTTTTATTGCCCAAAAATGAGAGGACAGACCCGTGAGCTACCAACCCGTTGTTGCCATTGCCGGCGTGACCGGCGCGGTCGGAGCCGAATTCATCGCCACCATGAACCGGCGCAATTTTCCCGTCCGCAAGCTGAAGGCGCTGGCGAGCGCCCGCTCGGCCGGCAACACTGTCGATTTCCGCGGTGAGAAGATCGTGATCGAAGAACTCACCGAACGTTCGTTCGAGGGCGTCGACATCGCATTGTTCTCGGCCGGTGGGAGCATTTCCCGGAAGTTCGCCCCCGCTGCCGTGAAGGCTGGCGCGGTCGTGGTCGACAACTCCTCGGCTTTCCGAATGGACCCGAACGTGCCGCTGGTGATCCCCGAGATCAACGCGGGCCGCATCCGCGACCATAAGGGCATCATCGCCAATCCGAACTGCTCGGCGATCACGGCGCTGGTGCCGCTGTGGCCGATCCACAAGGCCAATCGCATCAAGCGGGTGATACTGTCGACCTATCAGGCGGCGAGCGGCGCAGGTGCAGCCGCCATGGAGGAACTGGTGGAATCGACCCGCGCCTATCTCGACGGCCGGCCGTTCACGCCCAAGGTGATCCCGCTGCCCTACGCCTTCAACGTCTTCAGCCACAACACGGCCATCGATCCCGAGACCGGTTACAACGACGAAGAGACCAAGGTGATCAAGGAGACGCGGAAGATTTTTGAGGACGACAGGATCGCGATCGGCGTCACCTGCGTGCGCGTCCCGGTGCTGCGTGCCCATTGCGAGGCGATCACCTTCGAATGCGAAAAGCCGATCGACGAGCATGAGGTGCGCGCCATTCTGTCGAACGCGCCAGGCGTCAGGATCGTCGACGACCGCGCGAAGAACTGCTTCCCGATGCCGATCGATGCGTCAGGTCAGGACGACGTCCTCGTCGGCCGCATCCGCGAGGATCTCAGCGATGCCTCGGGCCACTCGATATCGATGTTCGTGTCGGCCGATCAGCTGCTCAAGGGCGCGGCGCTGAATGCGATCCAGATCGCGGAGCTGTTGCCGCAAAATGCGATGGCGTAGTGCAGGATATCGTGGGGTGGGCAAAGGAGCGCAAGCGACGTGCCCACCTCTATCAGCGATCTGCGAGATGGTGGGCACGCTTCGCTTTGCCCACCGTACGAAGCTTCGCGGGAGGTGCAAAAGGTGCCAAACTCAGAAGGCACATAAGGATTCACATTTGATGGACATCCCGGAAAGCGTGCGATCAATATTCCTGGCTGCCGGGTGGCAATCGGGACGCCGCATTAGCGTGGATAGCCGAGTGCCCGAGTTTCACCCTGCACACAGTATATTGCAGGGCGTTGGCGGTCTTCATGTTGGTCGGTCAGACCCTGCAGGAATCGAATGCGGTCGTTCCGACCTGGAGTTCTGTTTCTGCGAAGCTGATCACGAGATCCTTTCGACTTGGGGAGCGTTACTTCAAAGCCGACTTGTAGAAGTGGCAGAAGTGCACAACCGCCATGGCTGGCTGATCATAGACGAGGCTGGACGATGTTTTGGTGCGAGCAAAATTCACGACGCTTTCTATTTCGAGGGACAAACGTTTGGCTAGGCTGTCGAGCGATTGCTGCTTGGCCGTAAAGCCCGCCCCATGCTGCGGCCCGATCAACATCAGGTCGAGTTGTACGGCGCGACATTCAATCGTGGTCACCCGGCGATTTTTGAGTACTGTTACCAGCTAGGCTGGTAGTGAATCGTAGGATGGACAAAGGAGCGCAAGCGACGTGCCCACCCTACAGCACCCGCGCTGTTACGCCCCCATCACGCGCCAGATGACGTTGCCGACGTCGTCCGCCACCAGCAGCGAGCGGTCGGGGCCGAGCGTGACGCCGACCGGCCGTCCGTAGGAGACCTTCTCGTCGGGTGCGAGGAAGCCCGTCAAAATATCGCGCGGCGGGCCGGACGGCTTGCCGTTTTCGAACGGGACGAACACGACCGCGTAGCCGCTCAGTTTGCTGCGATTCCAGGAGCCGTGCTGGCCGATCACCATGCCGTCGGGAAAACCGGGCAGCGTGCCTGCCGGCATCCAGCACAGGCCGAGCGAAGCGGTGTGGCCGCCGAGCGCGTAGTCCGGCTGGATCGCTTTCGCAACCATGGCCGCGTCCTGCGGCACGCGGTCGTCCACCGTCTGGCCCCAGTAACAGTAAGGCCAGCCGTAGAAGCCGCCGTCGCGCACCGAGGTCAGATAGTCCGGCGGCGTCTCATCGCCGAGCCCGTCGCGCTCGTTGACAACGGTCCAGAGCACGTTTGTGGTGGGCTCCCATGCCAAGCCGACGGCGTTGCGCAGGCCGCCCGCAAAAATGCGGCTGGTGCCGGCGGCCAGATCGAGTTCGTAGATTGCGGCGCGGCCTTCCTCCACCTCCATCCCCATCTCGGCGATGTTGCTGAGCGAGCCGACGCCGGCATAGAGCTTTTTGCCGTCCGGGCTCGGCAGCAGGCTGCGCGTCCAGTGCCCATTGGGCTTGAACGCGACGAGCTTGCGCCCCCCGGCGGTGATGCGGTCCGCGCCCGCGACGTACGGAAAGGCGACCACGCCATCGGTGTTGCCGACATAGAAGGTGTCGCCGACCAGCGCCATACCGAACGGCTGGCTCAACCCCTCCATGAAAGCCCCACGGCCCTCGGCGACGCCGTCACCGTCGCGGTCCCGCAATACGGTGATGCGATTGGCGCTGACGCCGAGCGCCGCGGCCCTCCGCATCGTCGCCTGCATGGCATAGTGGAACACGCTACGTGGCGGTCCGGCGATCTGCGTCGATTCGGCGATCAGCACGTCGCCGTTGGGCATCACGCAGATCCAGCGCGGGTGATCGAGGTCCTTTGCAAAGACGTTGACCTTGAGCCCGGTTGCAACGATCGGCATTTGCCCGTCGCTCCAGCCCTGCGCCGTCGGCATTTTCAGCGTCGGGATGGCGCCTTGCGGCTTCGCCTCCGGAATCGCCGGCGCCTTGCCCCAGGCGGGTGCCGGCGCGGATCCCTGCATCCGGCGCCACAGCAGCGCCACAGCCCCGACCAGCGCGACAAAGCGCGCGAAGATACCCGAAATGTTCATGAAGTTCTCCCGATGGATCGCGCGCACCCTATCCGACGCCTTACGGTGTTGGAACCGCGCCACCACGCGCAAATCCACCGACATCTATACGTTTCGAGCGGAAACGGCAGCAAAGGTCGACATCCGCCGCACCGATGCAACGCGAGTAGACGGTAGTTCTACGATCTAGGCGTTAGTGGCCGAATCGCGGAGAAAACGTGGCGCTTTATTGTCAGAGCGCTTCCTCCCTGAACCTTTGCCCGCCTCACCGGCGGGCATTTTTTTCAGGATTTTGCCCTCAGTGCGATTCGCGGAACAGCAGGCAGGCGTCGCCGTAGGAATAGAACCGGTAGCCGCTCGCAATCGCGTGCGCATAAGCCTGCTTCATCGTGTTGAGCCCGGAAAAGGCGGACACCAGCATGAACAGCGTCGAGCGCGGCAGATGAAAATTTGTCAGCAGAATATCGACCGCGCGAAAGCGATAACCCGGCGTGATGAAGATCGAGGTCTCGCCGCCGAACGGCTGAATTGTCCCGTCCTCGGCTGCGGCGCTTTCCAATAGCCGCAGCGACGTGGTGCCGACCGCAACGATGCGCCCGCCCCTGGCGCGCGCGGCGTTCAAGGCATCAGCTGTATAGGCCGAGATAGAACCCCACTCCGCATGCATCCTGTGCTCGGAGGTCTCCTCCACCTTGACCGGCAGAAACGTCCCGGCCCCGACATGCAGGGTCAGCCGATGCAGTTCGACGCCGCGGCTGCGGAGCGCCGCTTCAAGCTCAGGCGTGAAATGCAGTCCCGCCGTTGGTGCTGCGACCGCGCCCTCGTTCGCGGCGAACATGGTCTGGTAGTCGGTCGCGTCGCGATCGTCGGGCGTACGCTTCGAAGCAATGTAGGGCGGCAGCGGCGGTGTGCCGAGATCGGCGATGGCCTGATCGAGCGCCGGTCCATGAAACGAGAACGACAGCGTGATCTCGCCCTCCTCGCCCTTGGCCTCCACCTCGGCATCGAGATGACCGAGCAGGCAGACCTTGCCTTCATTGCCGAAGCGAACGACGTCGCCGGGCACGAGCTTCTTTGCAGGCCTGACCAGCGCCTGCCAGCGCGAACCGTCCAGCCGCTTGATCAAGGTTGCCTCGATCTTCGGCTCGGTTTCGCGGCCGATGCGACGGCCTTTGAGCTGGGCGGAGATTACCTTGGTGTCGTTGACGACAAGCTGGTCACCGGGCTCCAGCCATTGCGGCAGGTCGGCAACCCGGCGGTCGCGCAGCACGCCGTCCGGCTGCACCACGAGCATACGCGCCGCATCGCGCGGGCTGGCAGGCCGCAGCGCGATGCTGGTGGCGGGGAGTTCGAAGTCGAAGAGATCGGTGCGCATGGCGCAATGCGCTCCAACGTGGCGCAGCCAGGTCATTCCGGGGCACGCGAAGCGTGAGCCCGGAATGACGGCAAGAGAGTTATGCCGCGTCGACGGCCATGTGCGCCTTGACGATCTTGTCGGGGTTCTGCACCGGCTCGCCGCGCTTGATCTTGTCGACGTTCTCCATGCCCTCCGTCACCTTGCCCCAGACCGTGTACTGGCCGTTGAGGAAGGAGGCGTCGTCGAAGCAGATGAAGAACTGGCTGTCGCCGGAATCCGGGCTCGCGGCGCGGGCCATCGAGGTGGTGCCGCGGACATGCGGTTCCTTGTTGAATTCGGCCTTCAGCTTCTTGCCGGAACCGCCGGTGCCGGTGCCCTGCGGGCATCCGGTCTGCGCCATGAAACCTTCGATCACGCGGTGGAACACGATGCCGTCATAAAAACCCTCGCGCACCAGTTCCTTGATCCGGGCGACATGACCCGGCGCCAGGTCGGGGCGCATCTCGATGGTGACGGGACCCTGGGTGGTTTCAACAATCAAAGTATTTTCTGTAGCAGCCATGCTCTTTTCTCTTCAGGTTTGGGTGGACGTTTCCGGGATCTGAAAGTAACCGCGAAAGGCCGGCCGGCGACCGCACCGCCGAGTCCCTCGGTAAATGGCAACGGCGAACAGCGTTGCAATGTCTCCATCACGGCAATTCGGTATGCAAGCCGGTCGTCGTCGCCGGCGTTTGCGGATTCATGGGTAATCCTGGGTTGGCCGAGAATGACGCCTTCACGGTTGAAACTGACGATCACCGTGATGTCCATCGGGTTGGCGCGCGAATCCGGCGGTCGCCAGCAGGAATTCAGTTTGGCGTAGACGTCCTTGATGGTGTCGATTTGCTGGGCCTGCGCATCGATCGCCGTCGCGAGCCACAGCAGCGCTGAGGCAAACCAGACGGCGGGCTTGCGGCGCGGCGTGTTCATCGCCTCACTTGACGTCGGATGCGACCTGCACCTTCACCATCTTGTCGGGATCGACGACGGGTTCGCCGCGCTTGATCTTGTCGACCACGTCCATGCCCGACACCACTTCGCCGATCACGGTGTACTTGCCGTTCAGCGAGGCGCCCTCGGCGAACATGATGAAGAATTGCGAGTTGGCGGAATCGTTGCTGGCCGCGCGCGCCATGCCGACGATGCCGCGCTTGAACGGCACGTTGGAGAACTCGGCCGCGAGATTCGGATATTTCGAACCGCCGGTGCCGTTGAAATTCTTGCCGTCGCCGGTCTGCGCCATGAAGCCCTCGATCACGCGATGGAACGGCACGTTGTTGTAATAGCCTTCGCGCGCGAGCAGCTTGATGCGCTCGGCATGCTGGGGCGCGATGTCGGCCCGCAGCTTGATCACGATGCGACCCTTGCTGGTGTCGATCACGATCGCATTCGCCTTGTCGAGATTGGCGGGCAGCGGCTGGGCGATCGCGGGGGCCACGAAAAACAGTGCGGCGAGAACGGCGAGAATGCGGATCATGAAAGCTCCGGTCATGTGAAAACAGGAAAGCGTGATGTCGCCGGCAGGCGTGATTAGCTCGCGAACTTGGTCTTCAGGCTGGCTGCGACCGATGGCGGCACGAAGGCGGAAACGTCGCCGCCCATCGCCGCGATTTGGCGCACCAGTGTGGCGGTGATCGGGCGAACCCCGACCGAGGCCGGCAGGAACACCGTGTGCACCTCCGGCGCCATGGTCTCGTTCATGCCTGCGATCTGCATCTCGTAGTCGAGGTCGGTGCCGTCGCGCAGGCCGCGGATCATGATGGTGGCGCCGGCCTTCTGAGCGGCCGTCACGGTCAGATTATCATAGGTGGTGCAGTCGAACTCGCAGCCGGCCTTGGCGGCGACGGGCGCGAATACCGCCCGGACCATCTCCAGGCGTTCCTCGGTCGAAAACAGCGGTTTTTTACCGGGGTGGACGCCGATGGCCACGATTAGGCGGTCGCAAAGGCCGACGGCGTTCCGGACCACGTCCAGATGGCCGTTGGTGACGGGATCGAATGAACCGGGATAGAGCGCGATACGGGGCATAGGCCCCTCCTACCCCGCCCGGCGCGGCCCGGCAAGCCGGACCCGGTTCCCCCCGGGCGCGTCTTTTTATTTCAGATCAGCTAGTGAACCACTACCGGGGTCTGAGCGTCTCCCCAGGCGGACCAGCAATGTTTCATCGGCCAATGGCCGACGAAACAAAACCCAGACCCGACGAAACCATTTTGGTGGCGCGCGAAGACAGCCGGAAACTTGTGCGGGCTACAACCACAACCAACGAAACGATGGCGGGCCGCCAAGGCCCACGACAGGGGGCTCTCATGATCAAGGCTTTTTACGCCATCGCCGCTGCCGGGTTTATCGCTGCCACGCTGACCGTGTTGCCCGGCTTCGCCCCCCAAGTGGAAGCCAGCGTGCCGCAGGCGCTTTCCAAGGGCGACCGTCTCGATATCCGCGCGGTCGGCAAGGATTGCTCGCAACAGGCCTGGCCTAACTTCGAGGCCTCCTGCCTCCGCGCCGCTGGTTCCAGGTCTGTGGTGAAGGAAGCTCGCCTGGTTACGGCCGGCCGCACCCAGTAGACCCGTCCGAAATCCATCATCGCTGCCAGACTGCTCTGGTTCGAGGTCCTCGGAATGCCCCCCGGGGACCTCTTCGATTTTAGGCCAAGCCATATCACCAAGCAGAAAGTCAGTTGTCGTTGTGTGGACTTTTGAACTTACAGCGGCCAGAAATGGGTTTACGGTTTGTTCATTACCGCTCGGCCTGTGGCATCTATCGGTGACTGAGAGTTCTTCGTGCTCCCGCCCCATCGCGACGAGGGAGCCGCGCAATGAAGCGCCGTCGACTCAAACAAGCCGAAACTCTCGAAGAGCTTCTTGCCGACGAGGCGAAGCGCCTGCGCGAACAAGCTGATTTGCTTCGGCCCGGCCCTGTCCGGGACGCGGCTCTACGAAAAGCGCGGCGGGCCGAGACCGGTTCACAGATTAGCGGC
>CADEDX010000318.1 GCA_902826195.1 uncultured Bradyrhizobium sp.
TGCAGCCGGTGACGGAAGTGGTGGGCTGAATCGGCGGCCGCTCGTTAGCTCGACGGCCCGTATCGCCGCAGCGCTTCCAGCGTCAGTCCCTTGCCGACGGCGCCGAAGATGTCGCCTTCGACAATGCGGGCCGACGGCACCGACTTGGTGATCGCCTTGTGCACATGGGCGAGTTTCACCGAGCCGCCGGTCAGGAACACCGAATCAATCGCGCCCGCGGTCAGCCCCGCCTGGGCGAGACAGTTCTTGATTCTCGTCCCGATGCGATCCGCCAGTTGCTTGGTGTGACTGACGAGATCGGGACGAGCGATGGAGGCGCTCAACCCCGGCTCGATCCATTCGAGCGGGATTTCAGACCGGCGCTGCTCGGACAGCGCGATCTTGGCGTCCTCCACTTCCATCGCGAGCGTGTGGCCACGCTGCTCGTGAACCACGCGCATCAGCCGGTCGAGCAGTTCCGGCTCGGCGGCCTCCTGCCGCACCTGGCGGATATCGGCGAGCACCCGCGGCTCGTACATGCGGTTGATGCTCGACCAGGTCGCGAGGTCGTGGAAATAGCTCGAGGGCACGTCGAGCCCCTGACGCTTCATGGCGCTGCCGAAGCCGAACAGCGGCATGACCACGCCGAGGCTGAGCTGGCGGTCGAAATCGGTGCCGCCGATCCGCACGCCGTCATTGGCGAGAATGTCGCTGGCACGATCGGCCTTGCCGTGGCGCTCGGGGCCGAGGCGGACGATCGAAAAATCGGAGGTGCCGCCGCCGATATCGGCGATCAACGCGAGTTCCTCGGACGCGATCTGCCGCTCATAGTCTAGCGCCGCGGCGATCGGCTCGAACTGGAACGTGACCTCCTCGAAACCGATATCCTTGGCGATTCCGCGCAGCGTATCTTCCGCCTTGCGGTCCGCATCCGGGGCGTTGTCGACGAAGTGAACCGGGCGCCCGTGGACGACGTGACTGAGTTGGCGGCCGGTGGCCTGTTCCGCGCGGCGCTTGATGGCGCCGACATAGGCAGCAATCACGTCGCGGAAGCTGATACGTTCGCGCCCGAGTCGCGTGGTTTCGTCGATCAGCGACGTGCCGAGCACCGACTTGAGGCTGCGGAGCAGTCGGCCGGGCACGCCTTCGACATAGGCATCCACCGCCCTGCGGCCGATTCGGACCCCGCCATCAGCTTCGTAGAAGATCGCGCTCGGAATTGTGAGGTGCGTTTCCTCCAGCGCCGCTAGCACGGGCGCTGCACCCACGATGGTGCCAAGCGTCGTGTTCGACGTTCCGAAATCAAGGCCGCAGATCGACATGGGAGGCTCCGGGAGGGAGCGTCCGTTTACACATTACGTTGCCATCGATCCACCCTTATCTCGCGGTCTGATCGGCCTGACCGGCGTTCGCAACAAGGTTGCGAAAAGTGGCCATCCACAGATCAATTTGTTTCCTCAGCCGGGTTGGCAAATCAATCCGGGATGGTTCATAAGCTCGCTCCCCGGCGGGTATCCCGCTACAAACGGCTTTTGGATAGAGGTCGCGTGGCTAACATCAACCGACAGATTGCGCAGGAACTGGGCGTTCGCGAAGAGCAGATCTCGGCTACCGTCGAACTGCTGGACGGAGGGGCAACGGTCCCGTTCGTGGCGCGCTACCGCAAGGAAATCACCGGCGGGCTCGACGACGCGCAATTGCGCACCCTGGAAGAGCGATTGACCTATCTGCGCGAACTCGAGGAGCGCCGCGTTGCGATCCTCAATTCAGTCCGCGAGCAGGGCAAGCTCGATGCCACGCTCGAAGCCGCGATCATGGCTGCCGACAGCAAGGGGCGTCTGGAAGACATCTACCTGCCGTTCAAGCCGAAGCGCCGCACCAAGGCCGAGATCGCCAGGGAAGCCGGGCTGGAGCCGTTGTCCGAACTGTTGCTGAAGCAGCCAGAGAACGATCCGCAGGCTGTTGCCGCACAATTCGTCGACGCCGAGAAGCAGGTCGCGGACGTTGCTGCGGCGCTTGAAGGCGCGCGTGCCATCCTGGTAGAGCTCTTTGCCGAGGACGCCGACCTGATCGGCCGCTTGCGCGAAGACATGTGGTCGAACGGCCAGATGGCGTCCACGGTGCGCAAGGGCAAGAAGACCGAGGGCGAGAAATTCGCTGATTATTTCGAATATAGCGGTGCGCTTCACAAGCTGCCAGCGCATCGCATCCTCGCGCTGTTCCGGGGCGAGAAGGAAGAAATCCTCGAACTGCACATCCAGCCCGAGGCGACCGCGCCGGAGGCCGGCGTACCCAGCGCCTATGAGCTCAAGATCATGCAGCGCTTTGGCATTACCGACCGGAAGCGCCCGGGCGACCGCTGGCTGGTCGACACCGCGCGCTGGGCCTGGAAGACCAAGATCCAGGTGCATCTCAACATCGACCTGCGGATGCGGCTGTGGACCGCCGCAGAGGCGGAGGGCGTGCGGGTGTTCGCCTCGAACTTGCGCGATCTGCTCCTGGCCGCGCCGGCCGGCGCGCGCGTCACCATGGGGCTCGATCCCGGTTTCCGTTCCGGCGTCAAGGTTGCGGTCGTCGACGCGACTGGCAAAGTCGTGGCGACCACCGCGGTCTATCCGCACGAGCCGCAGCGGCAATGGGATGCGGCGCTGGCGACATTGGGCAAGCTCGCGGTCGCGCACCGCGTCGACCTGATTGCGATCGGCAACGGCACGGCCTCCCGCGAGACCGACAAGCTGGCGACCGAGCTAGTAAAACTGCTGCCGGACCTGAAGATGTCGAAGATTGTGGTGTCGGAGGCCGGCGCTTCGGTCTATTCCGCCTCCGCTTTTGCATCCGAGGAATTGCCCGAACTTGACGTCACCCTGCGCGGCGCGGTGTCGATCGCGCGGCGGCTGCAGGATCCGCTGGCCGAACTGGTCAAGATCGATCCGAAGGCGATCGGTGTCGGGCAATATCAGCACGACCTCGGCGAAACCAAGCTGGCGCGTTCGCTGGATGCCGTGGTCGAGGACTGCGTCAATGCCGTCGGCGTCGATGCCAACACGGCGTCGGCGCCGCTGCTGGCTCGGGTGTCGGGCATCGGCGCGGGGCTGGCGCAGAGCATCGTGCAGCATCGCGACGCCAACGGCCCATTCAAGTCGCGCAAGGCGCTGAAGGAAGTGCCGCGGCTGGGGCCGAAGGCGTTCGAGCAATGCGCGGGATTCCTGCGCATCAACGGCGGCGAAGATCCGCTCGATTCGTCCGGCGTGCACCCCGAAGCCTATCCCGTGGTGCGGCGAATCCTGCAAGCCACCAAGAGCGACATCAAGGCGCTGATCGGCAATGCCGAGATCGTGCGCCAATTGAAGCCGCAGGCCTTTGTCGACGATACGTTCGGCCTGCCGACCGTCACCGACATTCTGCGCGAGCTGGAAAAGCCCGGCCGCGATCCGCGTCCCGCCTTCAAGGCCGCCGTGTTCATGGAGGGCGTCGAGGAGATCAAGGATCTCAAGCCCGGCATGATTCTGGAAGGCACGGTGACCAACGTCGCGGCGTTCGGCGCCTTCGTCGATATCGGCGTGCATCAGGACGGGCTTGTTCATATCTCGGCGATGTCAAAAACCTTCATCAAGGACCCACGCGAGGTGGTGAAGCCCGGCGATATCGTCAAGGTGAAGGTGCTGGAGGTAGAAGTCGCCCGCAAGCGCATCGCGCTGACGCTGCGGCTGGATGACGAGGTCGGCGCCAAGAGCGACCGCATACAGGCCCAGGGCAAGCCACGCGAGTTTTCCAAGGCGTCGATGACGTCGTCGTCGCCGAAAAAGCCGCAGGAGCAGGGCGGCGCCCTGGCGGAAGCGTTGCGCAGGGCCGCCGAGAAGAGCGGACGGGGCAAGGCGGGGTAGGCCTCGCGATCGGTGGCTTCATCCTTCGAGACGCATCGCTTCGCGATGCTCCTCAGGATGAGGTCTGGCAGGATCGTATCCGAATAGCAGGCTCCCCGACCCTCATGTTGAGGAGCCCGGCGAAGCCGGGCGTCTCGAACCATGCGGCCCGGATCACCCCGACGTCAGCACGTTCAGTTTGGCGTTCGCCAAAATCAGCCGGTCCGCCAGCAACTGCGCCAGATTGCGCATGATGCGCTCACCCGCGCGGGGGTGCTGTTTCCGAAAACGTTCGAAATCGCGCAGCGGGATCTCGTAAGCCGTCGCGGCCATGTCGGCGAAGACGTCGGCGGAACGGCGCGGCTCCAGCAGCGCCATTTCGCCGAACGGCATGCCGGCGGTCAACGTCGCCAGGCGGACCCCGTCGGGCAGGGTGACGTGCACCACGCCGCTCCGGAGAAAGAACAGGGAATTGGCGGGATCGCCGGCGGCGATGATCTTCTCGCTGGCCTGATAGGTTCCGATCGACGCCAGCGAGGTGAGGTCGTTCAGTTCCTCATCGGTCAGTCCCGCCAGCAGCGCCTGTTCGGAAAGGTCGGTTGCCTCGAAGAAGTCTATCGCGCCGCCGTAGCGATAGACCACCTGATCTTCCGCCCATTCGATGGCGGCATCGAGCAGATAGTAGTTGCGGATGTTGCCGAGGCCCTCGGTCCATTCGCCGATCATCTTCCATTCCGGCGAGGAGCGCCGGATGCCGGACAGAATCACCGTGACGCGGTGGGCGGCGAGTTCGCGAAACTCCTCGGCGAGCAGGCGGGTGCCGGCGCGGGTCATCGACGTGACGCGGCGCAGGTCGAAAATGACGAACTGCGGCCGCGGCCTGGTCGCGATCTGGCGCGAGACATAGTCGACGTTGGAGAACGAGAGCGTGCCGACCAGTTCGATGACGCGGACGTCCTGGTGGTGCGCGGCGAGGATGTTTTGCTCGTGGGCGCGCCGCACGCGCCGCGACGGACTGTTGCCGATGTCGTAATCGGCGATGATGCTGTTGCGCGCGTCGTCGCTGCGGTTGAGCATGTGCAGGTCGTAATGCGATGACAGCGCTTCGCAGACCTTGATGCCGCGCACGCTGTTGCCGTGCCGGTCAAGTTTTGGCGAATAGCTGCCGAGCCCGAGCCGCGCCGGCAGCGCGGCCAAAATGCCGCCGCCGACGCCACTCTTGGCCGGGATGCCGATGCGGTAGATCCATTCGCCGGCGTAATCATACATGCCGGAGCTCGTCATCACCGACAGCGTGCGTGCGATGGCGTAGGCGCTCATCACCTGCTCGCCGGTTACCGGGTTGATGCCGCGGTTGGCGAGTGTGGCCGCCATGACAGCGATGTCGCGCGCCGTCACCAGGATGGCGCATTGCCGGAAATACACCTCCAGCACTTCAGCCACGTTGTCCTTGATGACGGCGTTGGTGCGCAGGAGATAGCCGATCGCCCGGTTGCGGTCGCCGGTCAGGCTTTCGGACGCATAAACCGAGTCGTCGACGTCGAGATCGCGGCCGGCAAACTTCCCCAGCGCCTGCCTGATAAAGTCGAATGCGGCGTCGCCCTTGGCTTCGTGGATCAGGCCGGAGCAGGCGATTGCGCCGGCGTTGACCATGGGATTGAAGGGATGGTTCTCGGCGTTGAGGCGGATCGAGTTGAAGGGATCGCCCGAGGGCTCGACGCCGATGACGCTTTCCACCCGTGGCGCGCCGAGCGTGTCCAGCGCCAGCGCGAACACGAACGGCTTTGACATCGACTGGATCGTAAAGGGGATTTGTGTGTCGCCGACCTCATAGACGTGGCCGTCGAGGGTGGCGAGGCTGATGCCGAAATGAGCAGGGTCGGCCTTGCCGAGTTCCGGGATGTAATCGGCGACCGTGCCGGCGTCTTCACCGGCGAAATCGGCGTAGCAAGCGTTCAGGAACCGCAGCAAAGGCGGTTTTGAACTGGTCCAGGCAGCGGAATGGGCGTTGAGCGGGGGCGTCGATTGTTTCATCGCCCCCTGTTGTGCAACGCAATCAAGGGGCGCGCAACTGGCCCGGCACCAGGGGTTGCCGCCGGACCAGGAAGAGCGCGAGCAGGACGGTCGGGATCAGGATCGCCAATCCGATCGACGTGACCTGCCATTGCGACAGCGGCATGATGCCGCCGCCCGGCGTCGCCAGCACGAAACCGCCGATCACCAGCAAGACGCGCAGTGGCCATTCCAGCGGGCCTGCGCCCCGGAGGTCGCCGACAAAGGCCTGATAGCCCTGGATACCGCCGCAGATGAACAGCGTGCCGACGCCGGCCAGCGCCATCAGCCCAAGGCCTTCCAGATAGGGGCTCGGTCCCTGCAGCACCAGCGCCGGGTTCAGCACGAAGAAGAACGGGATGAAATAGATGATGCTGCCGACCCACATCGATTCCCATCCTGTCTTCATCGCCGGCGAGCCGGCGATGCCGGCTGCGGCAAAGGAGGCGATGGCGACCGGCGGCGTGATTGAGGACAGCATGCCCCAATAAAAGATGAACATGTGCACGGCCATGCGGTTGAGGCCGAGCTTTTCCAGCGCGGGCGCCACCAGAATGGCGAGGAAGATGTAGCAGGCGGTCGTGGTCAGGCCGAGCCCGAGGACGAGGCTGGTGAAGGCGCACATCACGAGCAGCATCAACGCATTGTCGCCGGCAATCCGCAGCAGATCGTTGGCGAGGCTGGATACAACGCCGGTCATCGAGAACGCGCCGATCAATAGACCGCAGCCGGCCAGGATGCCGACCAGTTCGACGAAGGTGCGGCCGTTGACCTCGAAGAATTTGTTGATGGTCGAAAGCGTCCAGCGCGTGTCCTTGGAGAACAGCTGGTTCAGAACCAGTAGCAGTGCGGTCGCGTAGAACGGCGCGTGGCTCTCGCGCTTGAAATACAGCAGCATCACGATCAAAAGCGCGATGACGAAGATGTAGTACCAGCCTTCCTTGATGGTGTCCCAGACCTTGGGTAGTTCGGAGCGCGGAATGCCCTTTAGTCCGTGACGCGCGGCATAGGAGTCCACCTGCATGAACAGGCCGATGTAATACGACGTCGCCGGAATAATCGCGGCGAGCGCGACGTCGGCATAGCTCACGTTGAGGAACTGCGCGATCACGAACGCGGTCGCGCCCATCACCGGGGGCGCCAGCACCGCGCCGGTCGACGCGCAGGCTTCGATCGCAGCGGCATAGGAAGCGCGAAAGCCGCTCTTCTTCATGACCGGAATGGTCATGGTGCCTGCCGTCAGCACGTTGGAAATGATCGAGCCGGACATCATGCCGAGCAGGCCGGAGGCGAAGATACAGACTTTTGCCGCGCCGCCGCGGAAGGTGCCGCACAGCGCAAAGGCGATGTTGATGAAGAATTTGCCGGCGCCCGTCATCATCAGCGCGGTGCCGAACACCAGGAAGCCGATCACGGTGTCGGCGAAGGCCTGGATCGGAATGCCGAGCAGGCTTTCGCCCGACAGGACGTGGTAGGACGTCGCCTGTTCCAGTGTCGATTCGGTGCCGCGGAACGGTCCCAGCCATTTCGCGTCGGCGAACAGCGGGTATAGTGTAAACGGCAGCACGCTGAGCAGCAGGCTCCAGCCTCCGGTGCGCCGCAGCGCCTCCATCAGCACCGCCCACATGATGACGCCGGCCACGATCACCGGCGTCGGCGCGCCGCCGAATTCCCAGCCTGCTTCCGCTGCCTTGCGGACGCTGCGCATCAGCAGGATGGCGCAGGCGAAAGTCGCGATGAACAGCAGGATGTCATACCAGGGGATCCGGTCGAGCGGCGCGGTCCCGGTTCCCGGAAAGATCAGGAACGTGAACGGCAGCATCAGCGCGATCAGG
>CADEDX010000319.1 GCA_902826195.1 uncultured Bradyrhizobium sp.
CGCGTCGTTCGATTCATGCAGTTTCACCCGCGCAAGAGCCTGCAGCCCCGCAAGGCTGCGCGCGCCGTAATACTGGACGCGCGACTGCGGCGTATGGGTCAGCAGCACTTTCAATGCAGGACGCTTCCCTATTGATCGACGGGCCGTGCAACATCGCGACCGCGGCATCTATGGCCAAACCGCGATGTCGCGCAAGGCGGCGTGGGCGCAAGCCCTACTTCGTGCGCGCGACCGTCGTGCCGTCCCAATCCTCGCCGGCCGGATTTTCGAGTTGCTGACGGCAGCGTTCGATCATGGCCGATGAAGCCGCGTCGTCGCGAAGTTCCAGCACGTTCTCGAACGCCAAGATCGCGGCCTTGAAATCGCGCGCCCGGAAAGCGGCCAGGCCGGCCTCATAGCAAACCGCCCAGTCGGGCTTGCCGTTGAGCTCGGCAGCCATGCCGAGCAGTTCATAGATCTGCAAGCCGCCGGCGCGGCCATAGACCGCCAGCCGGTCGAGTTCGCGGACCACGATGCGGTCGCCCGCCAGCCGGCGCGTTTCGGGGCCGATGATGATCGTGGAGCCGTAGGCCTTGTTGGTGCTTTCCAGCCGGCTCGCGATATTCACGGCGTCGCCGATTACGGTGTAGTTCAGCCGCACTTCAGATCCGATGTTGCCGACCAGCATGTCCCCGGAATTGATGCCGATGCGAATCCCGACGGGCTCGCCGCGGTCGTCGACGAGACCCGCCTCCTCCACCGCGCGCCGGCATCCGAGCGCCGCGCGGCAGCAATCGACGGCATGATCCGGATTGGCCGACGGCGCGCCCCAGAACGCCATCACGGCATCGCCGATGAATTTGTCGATCGTGCCGTTCTGCTTCTGGATCTGCGCGGAGACGCCGTCGAAATAACGTGACAGCAGCGGAATGATGCGGTCGCCGAGTCGTTCCGACATGCCGGTGAAGCCGGCGAGATCGATGAACATCACGCTCATCGGCCGTATCGCGCCGCCGAGCCGCGCGCCTTGTCCGTCGCTGATCAGCCGCTTGACCAGATCGGCCGGGATGTATTTTCGGAATGCGGCGAGCCCCTGCGCCATGTCGCCGATGGCGCCGGAGAGATTTTCGATCTCGGTCAGCCGCGACGGGTGCCGCTGCACCTTGTCGAGGTCGAAACGCTCGACATGCCTGATCTCGTTCATCACCTTGATCAGGGGCGCGGCGATCAGGCGCTGGGCGAGCCATGCCGACAGCAATCCAGCGCACACGATCAAGACAGCAAGCCCGATCAGCAGGTTGCGGATCGTCATCTGCACCGGGCCGAGAAATTCCGACTCGGGCACGACAGTCACCAGCGACCAGCCTGGAAATGAAATCGGCGTCAGCACGGCCTGATACGGCTTTCCATCCCGCGTCACCTTGGTGTGGAACGGCTCGCCTTCACCGGGGCTGTAGGCGGTCGCGTTGCGGATCGCATCCACCGCGACCGGAAACAGCGGATGATCGAGCTTGAGCGGCGTCAGTTCGTCGGCTTCGTTGTCGGGCACCGCGATCGGCGCGCCGTCACGGGTCAGGATAAAGGCGCCTGCCGACTTGCCCACGGTGAGCTGCGACAGGAAGTTCGAGACCCGCGTCAGTTCGATGATGATCGCCAGCACGCCGGCGCGCTTGCCGTCGATGTCGATCGGCGCGGAGAAGACGGCGGCCGGGCGATCGCCGTTGGGGTGCGAGGTCAGCGTCGTCCAGTTGTCGTCGCCGGACTGCATCACCTCGCGAAACCATTCCTGGTCGGTAACCGAATAGGTGGTGTCCTCGACCCGGCTCTCTTTCAGGACGAGGTCACTGCCGGCCAATTCGTAACGATCGGTTCGCAGCTTGCGTTCGGGAACGGTGATCTCGAGCGTCTCGATGCCGTTGCCGCCACGCTTGTGACCGGCGGAAAACGAACCATCGGGCCCGGCGAACGCCACCCAGGAAATCGTCGGCTGCGAGCGCAGTTGCGAAACCAGCACCAGTTCGCGCTTCCTGATGTTGTTGATATCGATGACCTGCCCGGCAAGCAGCGTGCGCACCGCGATCCGAGACGAACGGGCTTCTCCCGTGATCGACTGCAATTCGTCGCCGACGGCCGAGACGATCTGGTCGTTGATGGTGCTGGCCAGCGTCTGGCTGACCCGGTGGGCGGTGCGCCACCACAGCAAATGCACGCCGACCGCGCTGACGACGATGGACGTCAGCACGAGGGCGGAGATGGCGGTGCGGATGCCGAGGCGCATGCAGGGGTCCAGTTTTGCGGGGCCGCTTACAGGCCTTACGCAACCATAGCAGCGTCCGTTTCGCCCGCGAGGCCAATTTCAGACACCCGGACACGGCTCTGTGACCGAACTTGAGCCGCAATGCCGACGAAACTTATCGATTGGCTGTTCCGTACAGGCAAAGACGGCGCTATGCCTTGCGGCAATTCTCGAAGGTCATGCAATGCAAGATGTTTCCATCCCGGCCGCCCTGATTGCCGGTCTCGTCAGTTTCCTTTCCCCTTGCGTGCTGCCGCTGGTGCCGCCCTATCTGATCTATCTGACCGGCGCGACCATCGAACATGTCGCCAATGACGAGACGGAGCAGGCCTCCAAGCGCGCGGTGATGATCTCCGCTTTGATGTTCGTGCTGGGCTTTTCCACCGTGTTCGTGGCGCTCGGCGCCAGCGCCTCCCTGATCGGCGGGCTGATCCGGGCGTGGTCGGCCGAACTGTCGATCGTGGCCGGGATCATCATCATCATCATGGGCCTGCATTTTCTCGGGCTGACGCGGATCGGCCTCTTGATGCGCGAGGGCCGGATGCCGATGCCAAAGCCGGTCGGCTTGTGGGGCGCCTACGTCATGGGTCTTGCCTTTGCGTTCGGCTGGACGCCTTGCATCGGCCCGATCCTGGCGGCGATCCTCTCGGTCGCGGCTGCCGAGGCCACCGTTACCAAGGGCGCTGGCCTGCTGGCGGTCTATTCCGCAGGCCTGGGAATACCGTTCCTGCTCGCCGCCTTCATGGTCGAACAGTTTTCCTCGCTGTTCGCACGGATGAAGCGGCATTTGAGCAAGGTCGAGCATGCCATGGGCGTGCTGATGGTAATCACCGGCATCGGATTCCTGACCGGCGCCGTCTCCAACGTCAGCATCTGGCTGCTGGAGACTTTTCCCGCACTGCAAAATTTCGGTTAGCCCCGTAACAAGCGGGCGAGCCACTACGAATTTCTATGGGAGCCAGTGCGCCGCCAGCCACGGCTTTTCTAAGCGCGCCGGATTTCGCAGGTCGCGACCTCGCGCTGCGCCAGATACTTAGAGGGGGGTTCGCATGAATTTCGTCGTCAATCTTCTCATCCTGCTGCCGGCGCAGATCGCGTCGTATTTTTCCTGGGCCGGCCCGCTGATCATGCGGCTCGTCGTCGGTTACACCTTCATGCTGGCCGGCTGGGGCAAGCTCAATAATCTGACGCAGGTGACCGAGAATTTTGTCGGCTGGGGAATACCTTTCCCAAAGATCCTCACCCCCTTTGTGTCAGGCGTCGAATGTTTTGGCGGCGCCATGCTGATCCTCGGCCTGTTCACGCGCATTCCGGCCGCGATGCTGGCCGTGGTCATGGTCGTCGCCATCAAGTCGGCGAAATGGGGCGACGTCGATTCGCTGGAGACGCTGCTCGGCTTCGAGGAGGCGGCCTATTTCGCCGGCTTCATGTGGCTCGCCATCGCAGGCCCCGGCGCCGCGTCGCTGGATCGGCTGCTGGCGAATGCGGCCGGCCACAGCAAGAAATCGACCTGACGCCTCACAATGCCGTGACAGCGGCAAAAAGCTGAGCCCCGATTCTGGCGCGCCCGTAGCTGTCGACACCTCAGCTTCCGGGAGCCGCCATGAAACTCGTCCGCATCTTAGCCTTCACGCTCGCCACCCTCGCCTCGCCATCGTTCGCCGCCGATGGACCGAAATGGAGCGAATGGAGCGAGGACCTGTTTGCCCGCGCGCAGGCCGAACAGCGTTTTGTCATCCTCGATCTCGAGGCTGTGTGGTGCCACTGGTGCCACGTCATGGAGCAGACGACCTACGCCGATCCCGAGGTCAAGGAGTTGCTGGCGTCAAAATACCTGCCGGTGCGGGTCGACCAGGACGCCAATCCCGATCTGTCGAGCCGCTATGGCGACTGGGGCTGGCCGGCGACCATCGTGTTCGGACCTGATGGCACCGAGATCGCCAAGATCAGGGGCTATATCGAGCCGGAACGGATGCAGGCGCTGCTCAAGGCGATCATCGACGATCCCACGCCCGGCCCGTCGGTCGGCGAAGCCTTTGAGGTCAAACCGGCGGCCTCCGCCTTCCTCGACAAGGAACGGCGCGCCGCCATGACGAAGACGGTCGATGAGACCTACGAAGAAGCGCTGGGCGGCTGGGGCGAGAACCAGAAATACATCGACGCCGACAGCATGGACCTTGCGATCACGCGCGCCGAGGCCGGCGACGCAACGGCCGCCAAGCGCGCGCGGCAGACGCTGGATGCCGCCATCGCCCTGATCGATCCGGTCTGGGGCGGCGTCTACCAGTATTCCGAAGGTGGCTCCTGGACCAAAGCCCATTTCGAAAAAATCATGTCATTCCAGGCGCAGTATCTTCGGCAATACAGCCAGGCCTACGCGCTGTGGAAGGATCCGAAGTATCTTGCCGCCGCGCGCGACATCGAACGCTACCTCGCGGAATTCATGACCGGCCCCGACGGCGCGTTCTATGTCAGCCAGGACGCCGATCTCAACCATGACATCGACGGGCACAAATACTACGCGCTCGGGGATGCCGAGCGCCGCAAGCTCGGCATGCCGCGCATCGACAAGAACCTTTACGCGCGCGAGAACGGCTGGGCGATTTCGGGGCTTGCGGCCTTCTACAACGTCGCCAGCGATGCCAAGGCGCTCGAGATCGCCGAACGCGCGGCGAAATGGGTGATCGCCAACCGGGCGCTGCCGGAGGGCGGCTTCCGTCATGGCGAGAAGGATCGCGGCGGACCGTTCCTGGGCGACACGCTGGCGATGGGCCAGGCGTTCCTCGATCTCTATGCCGCCACCGGAAATCGCGACTGGCTCGCTTCGGCCGCCAGGGCTGGCGATTTCGTGGCCACTTTCCGCGACGAGGCCGGCGGCTTCGTGACGTCGAAGACCGCCGAAGGCAAGACCGGCGTGCTGGCAAAACCCGCCAAACTGATCGATGACCAGGTGCAGGTTGCACGGTTCATGAACCTGCTGAATCGATACTTCGGCAGCGAGGGTTATCGCGAGCACGCCGCGCACGCGATGCGCTATCTCGCCAGCGCTTCCGCAAGCATGATGCGTTCGATGCCCGGGGTTCTGCTCGCCGATGAGGAACTCGCGGTCGAGCCCACCCACATGACGATCGTCGGGCACAAGGACGACGCCCGCGCGAAAAGCCTGCATGCGCTGGCCCGCGCGCTGCCGGCCCGCTACAAGCGCCTCGAGTGGCTCGATCTGCGCGAGGGTAAGCTGCCCAATCCCGACGTCGAATATCCCGACCTCGGCGAGCCCGCGGCGTTCGCCTGCAGCAACCGGATCTGCTCTTTCCCGTCCTTCAACGCAGAGGAGTTGAAGGCGACGGTGGCGCAGATGGCGAAGCTAAAACCGGCACGGGGATAACGGAAAATTATTGTGCGATGCAAAGAGAGACCGCACCGCATCCGGCCTAATTGCTTGAAGCAGCATGCTTTCGAGCCGGCGTGCCCGGTGCACGCCGGCTCGTCCCGCAAGGAAATACTCCGGTGCCGCCGGTGTTAGGCATCGATCGAATGTTCGACCGCAAAAAAAGAAAATTTTCTTTCGAAACTCTGTAACCAAATCGGCCGATGCCCCGTAGCTGTTTTCCGGATGCACATTCAAATCACGGCGACCTGACTTCCTGCGCCAGGTTTTCGCGATCTGATTGGTATCCGTCCTGCCCCGGCGTTGTGGGATCTGCGACCGACGGTCGATGGATAGTCACGGCGTCACGTCCTGTCTTCAAACAATGATCGAGGAGATCTTCATGAAGCTGAATTCCAAATCCGGTGCGACGCTCGCTGCTGCCGCCGCCACCCTCTTCCTTGCCGGTTCTGTCGTGTCGACGGTGTCGACGCCTGCGAACGCGGCGCAGGGCAAGTGCATGGCCGGCAACGCCTGCAAGGGCCAGAGCGCCTGCAAGGGCTCGGCGAATTCCTGCAAGGGCCAGAACGCCTGCAAGAGCCAGGGCTTCTCGATGGCCTCGGAAAAGCAGTGCTCGACCAGCGGCGGCAAGTTCGTCAAGGGTTGATCGGCGGATCAAGGTGCGAGCGAGGGCCCGGCCACCGCCGGGTCCTCGTTGTTTGGAACAAACGGCTGAAAAATAATTCCGCTCACGCCTGTAACAGGAGCAAAACCCACAGCGTAGCTCTTTCCGGGTGACGTTTGCCGGCTGGGACTGTCGCGGCTTGTGGGCGGTGCACCCTCACACTTCTTTTGGAGGATACCCATGAAGATGACATCCAGGTCCGGCGCCGCGCTCGCCGCCGCTGCCGCCACCCTGTTTCTGGCCGGTACCACCGTATCGACCGTGACCCACGCCGCCGGCGAGGGCAAGTGCATCGGCGCCAATGCCTGCAAGGGCCAGAGCGCATGCAAGGGCGCCGCGAATGCCTGCAAGGGCCAGAACGCCTGCAAAAGCCAGGGCTTCTCGACCTTGACCAAGGAGAAATGCGACGCCGCCAAGGGCAAGTATATGCCCTCCTGAGCCCAGAGGCTCAAGGATCTCGCCGGGGCCCGGTGTAGGCCGGGCCTCGCATCCATGCTAGGTTGACGCTGCAATACGAGGGCTGCCGCCTTGATCGGCGGTGCCGCGTGAGTGGAGACGAGATGAACGTCGCAAGCAGATTGCCCGGCACGTCGGCGGCCCCGTATGCAGAGCGCCCCGCGACGTCAGTAAAGCCGCCTTTCCTCGGCTTTGGCCTCGGCCTGCGCCACCAGCATTACGACGAAATCCTGAGCGGCGATCCGCCGATCGACTGGTTCGAGGTGATCAGCGAAAACTACATGCTGCCCGGGGGCCAGCCGCTGCGCACGCTCGACCGGATTCGCGAGCGGTATCCCGTGGTGATGCACGGCGTGTCGATGTCGATCGCCTCCACCGCGCCGCCGAACTTCGAATATCTGCAGGCGCTGAAGGATCTCTCCGGGCGCGTC
The DNA here is from genome assembly GCA_902826195.1 of uncultured Bradyrhizobium sp. Classification (GTDB taxonomy): domain Bacteria; phylum Pseudomonadota; class Alphaproteobacteria; order Rhizobiales; family Xanthobacteraceae; genus Bradyrhizobium. Next base: position 7,215 of record CADEDX010000319.1, read on the forward strand.
GAGCCGAAATGGATATCCGACCATCTGTGCTGGACCGGCGTTCACGGCAAGAATTTGCACGACCTGCTGCCGATCCCCTACACCGGTGAAGCACTCGATCACGTCGTCAACCGCGTGCAGCTGGTGCAGGATTTTCTCGGCCGCGCCATCGTGCTGGAAAACGTCTCGACCTACGTCCAGTTCAACAATTCCGAAATGACGGAATGGGAGTTTTTGTCCGAGCTGTCGCGCCGCTCCGGATGCTGGCTGCTGTTCGACGTCAACAACGTCTATGTCTCGGCCTTCAACCACGGCTACGATCCGCTGACCTTCCTCAACGGCATTCCGGCGGACCGCGTCGTGCAGTTTCACATGGCCGGCCACAGCCACATGGGCACCCACATCATCGATACCCACGACCATCCGGTGTGCGAGGATGTCTGGGAGCTCTATGCCGCGGCCCTGAGGCGCTTTGGCCGGGTCTCGACCATGATCGAGCGCGACGACAACATCCCGCCGCTCGCCGACCTTGT
>CADEDX010000320.1 GCA_902826195.1 uncultured Bradyrhizobium sp.
CCTCCTTTCCATGAGAGCGGTGGCCGCGCTCGGCATCGACGGTGCGAAGGCGCACAGCTACGGCAAGGCCGCGGCCGTCGGCGAGAATGGCGAGCTGGAGCACGCTGCTGCGATCCTTCATCCCAAGATGGGCGCGCCGGTGCGCAAAGTCCTGGGCAAGGGCGCGGCGCTGATTCCGTCGTCGAAGAAGCGCAGCGGCCCGGGAACGACGCTCGACATTCCGCTCGGCCACAAGGACGCGGCTTTCGTGCGCAGCCATTTCGACGGCATGGAAGTGCAGATCAACGACGCACCGCGCGCCAACGAGATCATGGTGGCGGTTGCGGTGACCGACAGCGGCAGGCCATTGCCGCGTGTCGGAGGCCTGACGGTTTCGGAAGTCAAAGGCGAAGACGGTTTGCGATAGTTCACAGTACATTGGAGGCAGGGATGCAACGGAGACATTTTCTGGGCGCGGCACTGGCGATCGCGGTCGCCGGCATGGCGGGCAACGCCATGGCGCAGAGCGGCGAGATCAAGATCGGCGAGATCAACAGTTATTCGCTGTTGCCTGCCTTCACCGAGCCCTACCGCAAGGGCTGGCAGCTCGCGGTCGAGGAAATCAATGCCACGGGCGGCATCAACGGCAAGAAGCTGGTCGTCATCTCCAAGGACGACGGCGGCAAGCCGGCGGACGCGCAGACCGCTGCCAACGAACTGGTGTCGAGCGAGAGTGTCGCGATGCTGACCGGCACGTTCCTGTCCAACATCGGTCTGGCTGTCTCCGACTTCGCCAACCAGAAGAAGGTGTTCTTCCTGGCGGCGGAGCCGCTGACCGACGCCATCACGTGGTCCAAGGGCAATCGCTACACCTTCCGCCTGCGCCCATCGAACTACATGCAGGCGGCGATGCTGGTGGAAGAGGCCGCCAAGCTGCCGGCAAAACGCTGGGCGACGATTGCGCCGAACTATGAGTACGGCCAGTCGGCGGTCGCGGTGTTCAAGAAGCTGATGTCGGAGAAGCGTCCGGACATCCAGTGGGTCGACGAGCAGTGGCCGCCGCAGGGCAAGATCGACGCCGGCCCGGTGGTGCAGGCGGTTGCCGCCGCCAATCCCGAGGCGATCCTCAACGTCACTTTCGGTGCCGATCTCGTCAAGCTGGTGCGTGAAGGTAACACGCGCGGCCTGTTCAAGAACCGTGCGGTGGTATCCTTCCTCACCGGCGAGCCGGAATATCTCGATCCGCTGAAGGAAGAAACGCCTGAGGGGTGGATCGTCACGGGCTACCCCTGGTACGACATCAAGACGCCGGACCATGACAAGTTCCTGAAAGCCTATCAGGCCAAGTACAACGATTATCCGCGGTTGGGCTCGATCGTCGGCTACCAGACCATCAAGGCCGCGGCGGCGATCCTAGCGAAAGCGAATTCGACCGATCCGGAGAAGCTGATCGCCGCGACGGAAGGCCTGTCGATGCCGTCGCCGTTCGGCGAGATCACCTTCCGCAAGATCGATCACCAGTCGACGCTTGGGGCGTATGTCGGCAAGACAGCGTTGAAGGACGGCAAAGGGGTGATGGTGGACTCGGTCTATCGCAAGGGCGGCGACTATCTTCCGAGCGACGCGGAAGTGGAGAAGATGCGTCCGAAGGAGTGATGCTTGCTCTTCTCCCTCGCCCCGCTCTTTGCGGGGAGAGGGTCGGGGTGAGGGGCTCTCGCCGCGAGTTGTGAACTATCGATAGACCTGTACCCCCTCACCCGGATCGCAAGGGCGATCCGACCTCTCCCCGCAAGCGGGGCGAGGTAAGAAAGACCTCATCCTGAGGAGGCGCGCAGCGCCGTCTCGAAGGATGAAGCCCCGCTCTGACCATTGCGCTAATCCGGACCGCCCATGGCCTTCTACTTCGTTCAGTTCCTGACCGGTCTCGCCAGCGCGGCGTCGCTGTTCCTGGTCGCGTCGGGGCTGTCGATCATCTTCGGCGTCACGCGGATCGTGAACTTTGCGCACGGTGCGTTCTACATGCTCGGCGCTTATGTCGCGTTCACGTTGACCGAACGCTTCTCCGGCGCGTTCGGCTTCTGGGGCGGCATCGTCGTTGCGGCGCTGGTCGTTGCGGTCGTCGGCGTGCTGGTCGAGATGGTGCTGCTGCGGCGGATCTACCACGCGCCGGAACTGTTTCAGTTGCTGGCGACCTTCGGCCTGACGCTGATGGTGCAGGATATCGTAGTGCTGATCTGGGGGCCCGACGATCTGCTCGGCCGCCGCGCACCCGGCTTCAAGGGGGCGGTCGAATTCTTCGGCCAGAACATTCCGAGCTATGATCTGTTTCTGATCGCGCTTAGTCCAGTCGTGCTTGGCGGGCTATGGCTGTTGTTCCAGCGCACGCGTTGGGGAATTTTGGTCCGCGCGGCAACGCAGGACCGCGACATGGTGGCGGCGCTCGGCGTCAATCAGAAATGGCTGTTCACAAGTGTCTTCGCGCTCGGCGTCTTTCTCGCGGCGCTCGGCGGCGCGCTGCAGATCCCGCGCGACGCGGTGCACCACGCGCTGGATCTTCGCATCATCGTCGACGTGTTTGTGGTGGTGGTGATCGGCGGACTCGGCAGCATCATCGGTGCTTTCGTCGCCGCCGTGCTGGTCTCCGAACTGAACGCCTTCGGCATTCTCATTTTCCCGAAGATTTCCATTATCCTGGTATTCCTTGTCATGGCGGTGGTGCTGATCGTGCGGCCATGGGGCCTGTTCGGCCGGCCGGAAGCCGCCGCGCGCCGCACGCCGGGATTGACCGTCAATCCATGGCGACCGCTGACCTCGGGTGAGCGTATGCTGTCGCTCGGCGCTCTGGCCGTTGCCGCCATGCTGCCGCTGTTCGCCGGCAACTACGCGCTGACGGTCGGTTCGGAGATTGCGATCTTCGTCATCTTCGCCGCCAGCCTGCATTTCCTGATGTCGGTCGGCGGGCTCGCCTCGTTCGGCCACGCCGCCTATTTCGGGCTTGGCGCCTATGGCGTCGCCTTCCTTGCCAAGGCGGCGGGGCTGCCGATGATCGTCTCGCTGTTGCTCGGCCCGCTGCTGGGCCTGCTGGGCGCAGCGGTGTTCGGATTCTTCGCCGTGCAACTCTCCGGCGTCTATTTCGCGATGCTGACGCTGGCCTTTGCACAGATCGTCTGGTCGATCGCGTTCCAGTGGGTGGCCGTGACCGGCGGCGACAACGGCATCCTGGGCGTATGGCCCGACAAATGGGCGGCCGGCCCGGCGAGTTTTTACTGGCTGTCACTCGGGGTCGCAGCGCTCGCCGTCACCGTGCTGCGAATCATCGTGTTCTCGCCGTTCGGTTTTGCGTTGCGTGCGACGCGGGACTCGCCGCTGCGAAGCGAGGCGATCGGCATCAATGGCAAGCGCGTGCAATGGACCGCCTTCGTCATATCGGGCACGGTCGCAGGTATCGGCGGTGCGTTGTTCGCCTACCTCAAGGGGAGCGTATTCCCGGACAGTCTCGGCATTTCGCTGTCGGTCGATGCGCTGGTCATGGTGCTGCTCGGCGGCGTCGAGACGGTGTCCGGCGCGGTCATCGGCGCCATCGTGTTCAAGGCGGCCAACATCTGGCTGGTCAGCCAGACCGATCTTTCGAAACTGGTGCTGGGCGGCTTCATCGTGCTGATGGTGGTGGCGTTCCCCAAGGGCATCGTCGGCACGCTGGAGGCGATCCGGAATCGCTGGCGGCCTTCGGAAACTAAGAAGTCTGCGCTTGCCACCTCTCGGGTCGAGGTCGCCGAATGAGCATGGCCCCCCCATTGCTGAAGGTAGAAGGCCTCAGCAAATCCTACGGCGGCGTTCATGCCGTGCGCAGCGTGTCGTTCGAGCTGCGCGCCGGTGAAATTTTGGCGTTGATCGGCCCCAACGGCGCGGGCAAGAGCACCTGCTTCGACATGCTCAACGGCCAGAACACACCGGACAGCGGCCGGATCACGCTGCTCGGCGTGGAGACCGTCGGCCGCAAGCCGCGCGCGGTCTGGCGGCTCGGCGTCGGACGCACCTTCCAGATCACGGCGACCTTTCCGACCATGACGGTGCGTGAGAACGTGCAGGTCGCGCTGGTGTCGTATGGCCGGCAATTGTTCAATATCTGGGGCTCGACCGCGAGTTACGCGCGCGAGGAGGCCGGCCGGCTGCTCGATCTCGTCGGGATGGGCGCCTACGCCGAGCGGCCCTGCGGCGAGCTTGCCTATGGCGACCTCAAGCGTCTGGAACTCGCGATCGCGCTCGCCAACCAGCCGAAACTGTTGCTGATGGATGAGCCGACCGCGGGCATGGCGCCGCGTGAGCGGATCGAACTGATGCGGCTCACGGCACGGATCGCCCGCGAGCAGTCGATCGGCGTGCTGTTCACCGAGCACGACATGGACGTGGTGTTCGAACATGCCGACCGCATCCTGGTGCTGAACCGCGGCAGCCTGATCGCCGAAGGTTCGCCTGCGGAAGTCCGCGGCAACCCGCAGGTACGCGCCATCTATCTCGGCGAGGGCCTCGTGTACGACGCACGCCACCGCGAGGGAGCGGGCGCATGAAGCTGCAGGTCGCCGATCTCAACAGTTTTTACGGCCCGGCGCATATCCTGTTCGATATCGCGCTGGAAGTCGGCGAGGGCGAAGTGGTCGCGCTGCTCGGCCGCAACGGTGCCGGCAAGTCGACGACATTCCGTTCCATCGTCGGCCTGGTCGAGAACCGCTCGGGACGGATTGTCTTCGAAGGCAAGGATGTCTCGCGCGAGCCGACGCATGCGATCGTTCGTGGTGGGCTCGGCTACGTACCGGAAGAGCGACGCATCTTCACGGACCTGACGGTGGAGGAAAATCTCGAAGTCGGCCGCCAGCCGAAGCGGCCGAACGCGCCGCAATGGACGCGCGAAAAGCTGTTCACGCTGTTTCCCAATCTCGGCGAAATGCGCAACCGCCCCGGCGGTCGCATGAGCGGCGGCGAACAACAGATGCTGACGATAGCGCGAACCCTGATGGGCAATCCGTCGCTGGTGCTGCTCGACGAGCCCTCCGAAGGTCTGTCGCCGAAGATTGTCGAACAGATGGTCGACGCCATCCTGGCGATGAAGCGGGAAGGCGTCAGCATCGTGGTCTCGGAGCAGAACCTGCACTTCGCGCGCCTGATCTCGGATCGCGCCTACATTATCGAGCGCGGCAAGATCTGCTTCGGCGGCACGATGGCGGAACTCGACGCGCGGCCGGATATCCGTGACGCGCATCTGTCGCTGTAGGCGGCAGGCAGGGCAAGGATGGGGACTCAAATGGCAAGGAGTGTTTCGCCGAAACGAGCCGTCAAGCCGGCGCGGCCGTCCTATATTCTGGACGAGCAGATCGGCTTCATCCTGCGCCAGGTCTGGCAACGCCATGCCACCATCTTCTCCCGCGAGATCGGAATAAATTTGACTCCGACGCAATGGGCCGCCGTCTCAAAGTTGGCCGAGACCGGGCCCTGCTCACAGAACCTGCTAGGCCGGCTGACCGCGATGGACGTTGCCACCATCAAGGGTGTGATCGACCGCCTGACCGCGCGCGGCCTGACTGAGACCAGCCCGGACCCCGAGGATGGTCGCCGCCTGCTGGTCAGCCTCACGCGCGCCGGCCAACAACTGGCGGAGAAGGCCGCGATCAACGCGCTCGCAATCACGCGAGAGACGCTCGCGCCGCTCGATGCGAAGGAACGCGAGACGCTGATGGCGCTGCTCGACAAGCTGCGGTGAGCGGGCCACGGCAGCGAAACAAGCCGGGTATGGAAAGGGCTATTTTCCGATCCTTGCACGATTCATGGGCAATCTATCGCAGGGTCCAGACTCAAAACATCGAAAACAACCCCATGCAAAGAAGAACGGTAGTTGCGGTCGTGGCCCGGTTCCGGCGTCAGCTTAGCCCTGGCCATCGGGCGCGGTATCGGATTTCGCTGCCGTCGGCATTGGCCTGCCATGGTCCGAATTCCGATGCATGCGGCGCCTTGGCTGAAAGACCGATCAGGTAGAGCCGGTCGGGCTGGCCCTTGATCTTGATCTCCAACTGCCGATGCGAGGTACGAAACGCGAGCTCGACATAGCCTGCGATGACCGGCCTTTCGCCATCGCGACGGAACTGATCGGGCTGTATCTCGCCCGGCATGGTGTTGAGATCTGTTTGCAGTTCGGCCGTTATGTCACGGGCCGAGCCCGGCAATGAGGTTCCCGCAGGGAGGCGGACCTCAAAGACGAGAAGCGGGTTGGGGGCGTTCGGATTGAGCCAGGGCGTCGCCGTCGTGACGGCATAGACATAATAGGAGGCACCGGCTGCGGCGCAGAGCCCGATCAGCACGGCCGATGCCTTCATGCTGCTACGGAACAGGCCATCGCTGCTTTCGCCGCCGCGCAGCCGCCTCGCGAGCGCTGTGCCGAGCAACAGGCCGGTGATGGCGCCGCACGGCGCAAACACCAATAGCGCCAGCATGCCGGACATGATCGGATCGGCCGGGTTTCCGAAGCCGAGCAGTTCCAGCAGCAGCAACGTTGCGACAAAGCCTATGACAGCGCCGACGACCCCGCCGGCGACTTGCAGCGAATTCTTCAAATGTTCCTCGAAGGTGAGAGCAGGTGTCCATCAGGCCTGCCCGCATTGGTCGCGAAGGCCGCCGATTTGTTCACCGCTTTCGAGGCCAAGCGTGATTTTCACACCCCGCCGCACGCAATCGTGAAGCGTGCGCTGGCGCTAATGCCCGCTAACAATCACAGGCACTTTGCCAGCGGGCGGCGTATTGCGGCTGCGCTGGGTGCGGACGATGCCGTCGATGATGGTCATGCCGATGCCCGGCAGGTCGCCAAGCTGCACGCTGTGCAGGAGGTTCTTGCCAGGCGAATGCTGCGCCATGTCCATCAGCACGAAATCGGCGGAGCGGCCGACTTCGATGATGCCGCAATCGAGCTCGCGCATCCGCGCGGTATTGCCGGTGGCCAGGCAGAAGGCGAGTTCGGCCGGCAGGTCGCCGAGCGAGGACAGCATCGAGACCATCCGCAAAATGCCGAGCGGCTGCACGCCGGAGCCGGCCGGTGCATCGGTGCCGAGGATGACGCGATGCAGGTCACCCATCTCGCGCGCGGTGCGCAGCGTGAACAGCGCCGAACGCTCATTGCCGTTGTGAACCAGCTCCAGCCCGCGATTGCAGCCCTCGCAAATGCAACGAATCTGATCGTCGGGCAGGGCGGTGTGGCCGCCGTTGATATGACCGACCACGTCGGTGTCGGCCTCCAGCACCACGTCCTTGTCGATCAGGCCGGAGCCCGGGATTGAAGGTCCGCCGGTGTGGATCGTGCTCTGGATGCCATATTTGCGCGCCCATCCGACCATTTTGCGTGCCGTCGGCCCGTCCTTGACGCCGCCGAGGCCGACTTCGCCCAGCAGCTTGACGCCAGCTGCGGCCATTTCCTTGAAATCGTCCTCGACCATTTCGCACTCGATGACCGGCGCGCCGGCATGAACCTTCACGCCGCCGGGACGAAGCGTCCAGAACGCACGCTGCGCAAAGATCGCCATCGCCTTGACGCCGACGACGTCGCGCGGACGCCCGGGCATGTGGACTTCGCCGGCCGAGATCATGGTGGTGACGCCGCCATGGAGGTAGCTGTCGATCCAGTTGGTCTGGTTCTGCCGCGGCGTCCAGTCGCCGAACACCGGATGCACGTGGCCATCGACGAGACCCGGGAGCACCGCGTTG
>CADEDX010000321.1:0-4841 GCA_902826195.1 uncultured Bradyrhizobium sp.
AAATGCATCGCCGCCGATTTGCAACATGACAAGGGCGTGATGTGCGTCGCCTATCAATGCGCGTCGCCGCCGAGGACTGCGGCGGACGGCTTTTTCAAAACCATCACCAGCACGGTGAGGCCGAAATAGAACACGGTCATCATGAAGAAGGCGTCGCCATAGCCCATCACCACGGCCTGGCGGTGCACGATCTGAGACAATTGCTTCATCGCCATCAGCGCGGCGTCGCCCATGCCCTGCATTTTCTGGGTGAACATGTTGAGCGTCTCGACGGCGGCGGCGTTGCCCCAGTTGACGCGATCGTGCAGGCGCGAGATGTGCAGGTCGGTGCGGTCGTTCAGCACCTGGTTGATAATTGCCAGACCCAGGGCGCCGCCGAGATTGCGCGTCAGGTTGAACAGACCGGAAGCGTTCTTCACCCGCTCCGGCGCCAGCGTGCCGAGCGCGATGGTGTTGGTCGGCACCATCGCCAGCATCATGCCGACGCCGCGCAGGATCTGCGGCACCAGCAACTCGTAGAAATCATAGTCTTTTGTAATCCACGTCATCTGATACGAGCCCAGCGCGAACAGCATCAGACCGATCGCGATCAGATAACGCATGTCGTATTTCACCATCAGCCGGCCGACGATCGGCGCGGTGAAGAACATGGCGACGCCCGAGACGAACATGGTCTCGCCGATCATCAGCGGGCTGTAGCCGCGCACTTCGGCGAGGTAGCGCGGATACATGTAGGTCAGGCCGTAAAGCCCGATGCCGACGCAGAACGAGATCAGGCAGCCGACGCCGAAATTTCGGTCGGTAAAGGTCCTGAGGTCGACGATCGGCTCGCGCGCGGTGAGCACGCGCCAGAAAAAGGCGATCGCCGAAACCAGGCAGATCGCGGCGCAGACCGCGACCGAGGTGTCTTCCAGCCATTGCGACTGCGGGCCCTCTTCCAGCACATATTCCAGCGTGCCGAGGAAGCCGGCCATGAACGCCAGGCCCCACCAGTCGAAATGCTCGAGCAGCGCAAAGTTCGGCTTGTCGAAATCGCACAGCATCCACACGCCGATGGTGATGCCGATGCCGGGAACGATGTTGATGAAGAACAGCCAGTGCCACGACATCAAGTCGGTAATGTAACCGCCGACCGTCGGCCCGATGGTCGGCGCCAGCGTTGCGACCAGCCCGATGATTGGACCGACGATATGGAATTTCGAGCGCGGGAACACGGTGTAGGCGGATGCGAACACCGTGGGAATCATGCCGGCGCCCAGAAATCCCTGAAGCGCGCGCCAAAAAATCATTTGCTCGATGGTCGAGGCGAAGCCGCAGAACAGGCTCGCGACGGTGAAGCCGGAGGCAGAGATCGAAAACAGCAGACGCGTGCCGAACGCGCGCGACAAAAATCCGGACAGCGGGATCGCGATCACTTCGGCGATCAGGTAGGACGTCTGCACCCAAGAAACTTCGCTGGAACTGGCCGAAAGCCCGGCCTGGATCTGCTGCAACGATGCCGAGACGACCTGGATGTCCAGGATCGACATGAACATCCCGAACACCATGATGAGGAACGTGAACAGCCGGCGCGGCGGGATGTGGTCCGCCGCTGTGTTCGTCGTTGAAGGGGGTGCGGCGTCAGCCATGGGTGAACCCGGAACGCGCGCCGGACTTTTGCCCGGCGCGCTTTATGAACAACTACTTCGACTGGACCGTGCCGGGCGCGTCGAGGTCGGCCTCGTTGTCGGCGTCGGCCGCGCCCTCGCGGGTGTCGACGGTGGTGTAGACCGACATGCCGGCGCGCAGCAGGTTCTGCCTGGCGACTTCCTTCGGCACGCGAATCCGGACCGGCACCCGCTGCACGATCTTGGTGAAATTGCCGGTCGCGTTGTCCGGAGGCAGCAGGGTAAATACCGAACCTGCCGCCGGCGAGATGCTGTCGACGACTCCCGCAAACTTCCGATGGCCATAGGCATCGACCGAGATCGTGACCGGCTGGCCGGGGCGGATGCGCTTGAGCTGGGTTTCCTTGTAGTTGGCGTCGATGAAGACGTCGTTGAGCGGCACCACATTGGCGAGCCGCTGCCCGGCCTGGATAAAATCGCCGGCATTGACGAGACGGTTGGAGAAGGTGCCGTCGACCGGCGCGCGAACCGAGGTGAAGTCGAGGTCGCGCTCCGCCTTGGCAAGCTGGCTCTGCAGCTCGGTCAGCTGCGCGCGCGCCTCGGCCTGCTGCGCTTTCGTCACCTCGACATTGTCGCGCGCGGCATCAAAGGCCGCCTGCGCCGATTTCACCGCGGCAAGGCCCTGATCGCGGCTCGCCTCGGAAACCTCGAAGGTGGCGCGCGAAGCAAAGCCCTTGGTGCTCAGCGCCTGCTGCCGTTCGAAGTCGAGGCCGGCGCGCTTGAGCACTGCGTCCGCCGATGCAAGTTGCGCCTTGGATTGCTCGGCGGCGCTTTCCAGTGCGGTGACCTGGCGGCCGATGCGATCAATCGTGGCCTGCTGGGTCGCGATCCTGCTCCGCGCGGCTTCCACGGCGATGCGATAGTCGCCGTCATCGATCCTGAAAATCACATCGCCGGCGCGGACGAGAGAATTATCGCGGGGCAGGATCGCCGAAACGTGGCCCGCCACCCGGGCGCCGAGCGTGGTGTTGTTGGCGCGAACATAGGCGTCGTCGGTCGAGATGTAGAAGCGCCCGACCAGAACGAAATAGACGCCGTAACCGATCGCGGCCAGCGCCAGCATGCCGAACACGCCGATCATGATGAATTTGCGCTTGCCCGGTTTCGCCGTGGCTTCATCGGCCGCGGGCGAAGGGGCCGGCCGCTCGGCGCCATGCGGCTCGGCCGGGCGGCGTCGCGTCTCCTCCGCGACGTGAGTCCGCAACTGGTCAGCGAGTTGCGCGCTGACCTCGTTGGCGGCCTCGCCCGGCGCCGTTTCCGATCCGCCGCGGATGATGCGTGCGGCCTGATCTCTCGCTGCGGCCATAACGGCCTCCCCAAAATGACCCGACGCACGTGAGGCCAGAAAAGCCGGGACAAAACCGGCGGCATTGCCGTGCTCAATATTAAAAGTACCATTGACCGAACGGTTCGGTCAAGCTATATTCGCACGATAATGGACCATACCGCGAAAAGGGCGCCCGGCCAGTTCGTGGGCCGAATTGTTGCGCGAGAAGATAAACCAATGGTTGCATCGACACCAAACACGATTCATCCCTTTGGCGAGGAAGACAGTTCGAAGCGCCGGCAGATCCTCAACGGTGCGCGAAAGGTGTTCATGGATCTGGGCTTTGACGGCGCCAGCATGAACGAGATCGCCCGCGCCGCCGGCGTCTCGAAGGGCACGCTCTACGTCTATTTCACCGACAAGAGCCGGCTGTTCGAGGCCATGGTCGAGGACGAAGCGTTTGCAAAGGTCAAGACCGCATACAATCTCGATCCCGGGCGCGATGCGGAAACCACGCTCCGGGAGTTTGGCCGGGCCTATGTCGGTGGAATGTGCCGCCCAGGCGGCGGATCATCGATTCGCACGGTAATGGCGATCGCCGAACGGATGCCGGAAGTCGGACGCCGCTTCTACGAAAACGTGCTGGAGAAATCGATCACCAACCTTGCCGAATATCTAAAGGCGCATGTCCGGCCGAACGATCTGGCGATCGACGACTGCCAGCTGGCGGCATCGCAGTTCATGCAGATGTGCCAGGCGACCCTGTTTCTGCCGTTCGTGTTCCAGGCCGAACCGGCGCCGTCGGCGGAACGCATCGCGCACGTTGTGGATAGCGCGACGCGGCTGTTCCTGCAGACGTACAAGGCGAAGCCCAAGTAGGCCCCTCCTCGACCATTCCGGATCCTTCGCCGCGGCCACCTGCGGTGGAATACGCCCGCGCGGAACCAAACCTGCGGTGGATGGTCGCTCCGCGATGAGGCGCGGAATGAGACCTGTTATATCCACCTTGTTCTGGCTGTCCGGCTTTTCTCTGCCTATCATCCTTCTGATCGCGTTGTTCCTTCATCCCGCTTGACCGCCTTCGCGAGCGCTTGCCGGCTTGCCGCCGAAGGCGCAAATTCGCGCACCTCTGCCGATGCAAACCCCATGACCCGCATTGCTTTCATTCTCGCTTTGCTTTTCACTTCGCCTTCGCAAGAGGCGGAGATCGTTGACGTGAAGGATCGCGGCGCGGTCGATCTCAAGCCGTTCAATTGCCAGGACATCACCCGCAGCAGCGTCGTCGGCCGGGTCTGCTACGACGCCGAAAGCCGCCGCATGCTGGTGCAGCGGCACGCGGTCTACGGGCAATATTGCGAGCTGCCGAAAAGCACGGTCGACGCCTTCCTGAACGCGCCCTCGATGGGACGGTTTTTCAGAATCAACATCGAAGGCAACGAAAGCGGTTCCTACGCCTGCCCGCCGCATGGATAGCAGCAGACATTTTCGCGATAACCGCTCGCGCGAAGCACACCCGACCGTGACTTGACATTTCTTTCTATTTTGTAAAAATCGTCAAATGGGCCCGCGCACCCGCATTCTCGACGCCGCGATGCTGGTGTTCCGCCGGCAGGGTTTCCGGCGTTCATCGATCGAACAGGCCGCGGATGCCGCGGGGCTGACGCGGCAGGCGCTCTACCATCATTTCAAGTCCAAGGAAGAATTGTTCCGCGCCGTCATCGAACGGCTTCATGAAGACGCGCTCGCCGCCGAAACCGCCGCCGCTGCCGCCGCCGAGAAGGCCGGCGGCAGCCTTGCCGACATTCTCGTGGCGTCGGTCACCGCCAAGCTTGGCCAACTGGCGGCTTCGCTCCACGGCTCGCCCCATGTCGAAGAATTGTTCTCCGAACATCTCCTGCAGGCGCGCG
>CADEDX010000321.1:4851-7721 GCA_902826195.1 uncultured Bradyrhizobium sp.
CCTCTATCAGAAATACACCACCGCCTATGCAGAGCTGATCGCCGCGACCATCGCGCGCGTCTGCCGCAACCAGAGCCTCGTTCTCACTGCCGGCATGACGCCGCGCGATCTGGCGCGCTGCGTCGAGATGGCGGTCAACGGCACGAAATCCGCCTACCCCGCGATGCAGCCGGCCGAGGCTTTCCGGACAGACCTGGAATTCATGCTGCGCACGCTGATCGCGGGCGCCGTCCGGCCGGCAGCAATAGCGCGCGCCGAAAAGCCAAAGCCTGCAAAGAAAGTTTCCCGAACCACCGCCCGCAAAACTGGAGATCGCAGATGAGCACGATGACGATCAACGGCAAGCCAGCTCCCCTTCCCGATGATCCCGATGCGCTTCTGGTCGACGTGGTGCGCGACGCCCTCGATCTCACCGGCACAAAACTCGTCTGCGGGGCCGGCGTCTGCGGCGCCTGCACCGTGCTGGTCGACGGCCAGCCTGTCGTGAGTTGCCTGATGCCGGCCCGATCGGCCGCAAACACCAACGTGACCACCGTCGAAGGTATCGGCGCCGCCAAGCTGCATCCGGTGCAGCAGGCCTTCATGGCGCATGACGCCCTGCAATGTGGCTTCTGCACGCCGGGTTTCATTGTCGAGGCGGTGGCGTTTCACGATCGCTGGCGGGCGGCCAAGGGGACGGCGGTGCCGTCGCGCGAGGAAATCGGCGCGGCGCTGTCGGGCCATCTCTGCCGCTGCGGCGCCTATGACGGCATTTTCCGGGCCGTGGCGGACGCATGCGCCGGCCGTTTCGACGGCGGCGACATCCTGCCGCCGCGCATTGAAGCCCGCGAGAAGGTGACGGGATCGGCAAAATATACCGTCGACATCCATCATGACGGGCAGCTTGAAGGCGTGATCCTGCGCTCGCCGTTCGCGCATGCGCGCATCGGCGAACTCGATCTCGCGCCGGCGCGAGCGATGCCGGGCGTGGCTGCCGTGATTTCTCTGCTCGGCGACGACCGCATCGTGCGCTATGTCGGCGAACCCATTGCCGCCGTCGCGGCCACGGATCGCAAGGCGGCGCTGGCCGCGATCGCAGCCATCAAACTGAGCAGCGAACGCCTGCCGTCCGCGATCGGGATCGACGAAGCGCGCAAGGCCGATGCGCCCGTGGTGTTCGAAAAGTCCGCACGAAAGAAGGCCGGCAACGTTTCCGAAGGCGGCGGTTCGCCGGCCCCCTGGAAGGGTAACATCCGCGGGCCCTCGGCGGCGTTCTCCAAAAAGCCGAAGAAAGTGCGGAGCTGGGTCGAGAGCGCACGCGCCGCGAATAATCCGCTGCTGGTCGAAGGCACGTTCCGCACTGGCACGCAACAGCACGTCTGCCTCGAGCCGCACGCCGCCGTCGCCCGGTTCGACGGCGACCGGCTCACCGTGCATGTGTCGACGCAGTCGGTCTTTCACGTGATGGAACTGATCGCAAAGCGCTACAAGCTCGGCCACGACAAGGTGCGTGTGATCGCCGATCATGTCGGCGGCGGATTTGGTTCGAAAGGCACGCTCGGCGTCGAGACCACCACCGCGATCGAACTGGCGCGCGCCGCCAAGGCGCCGGTCAGGGTCGCCTATGACCGGCACGAGGAACTATCGGTGACCGGCTATCGGCCGGCGACGGAGATGAAGATCGCACTGCTGCCCTCCGAACAGGGAGGGTTGAAAGCACTGTCGCTGACCGCCTGGGCCGATACGGGTGCTGCGACCAATTCGACCATCGCAGCACTGGCCCGGTTGATCTATCCGGCGGAGGCCAAGGAACTCGCGGATTTCGACGTCATCAGCAACCTGCCGGCCGGCGCGCCGTTCCGCGGACCCGGCGGGCCACCGATGGCGTTTGCGCTGGAGCAGGCGATCGACGAAGCCGCGCTGCGCATGAACGTCGATCCCATCGCGCTGCGCAAGCGCTGGGATCCCGATCCGAACCGGCAGCGGCTGTATGATTGGGCATCGGGCCTTGAGGTCTGGCGCAACCGCAAACCGATCGCCGCACAGAGCGGCCGCTATCGCCGCGGCGTCGGCGTCGCCACCGGCTACTGGCTTTATCTGTGGCAGCCCGGCTCGAAGGTCGAGGTCGCCGTGAAGGGCGGCCGGCTGATCGCGAGCACCGCGACGCAGGATATCGGCACCGGCACGCGCTCGGTGATCGCCAATACGGTGGCACGCGAATTCGGGCTGGAGCCGCACGAGATCGAGGTCAGGATCGGCGATTCACAGTTGCCGGAAGGACCGGGCTCCGGCGGCAGCCGGGTCACGGCCTCGGTAATCCCGCCGATGCTGCTGGCGATCGAGCAGTTGAAGGCGTCGATCCAGCAGCACGCCAAACGGCAGCCGGTGCCCGGCTCCAACGCGCCATGGCGCGAACTGCTCGCGGCTTCCCCCGACCTCAGCGCTTCCGGCGTACGGCCGGAAGATTCCAAGCCGACCACGCCGGGCGTCGAGTCGCCGCTGAAGCAAGTCGGCTTCTTGGGCATGATTTTCGGCTGGATGATGCGGTGGATGTCCAACCTCGCGATCGGCGCCGGCGTGCCGAGTTCAGTGCAGATCATCGAAGTCGAAGTCGATACCTGGCTCGGCCATGTCCGCGTCGTCAACGTTCATACCGGCATTGCGATCGGCACAGTCGCCGCGCCCGCGCTGGCGCGCAGCCAGGCCGCGGGCGCCGTGATCCAGGGCGTCGGCTATGCGCTCTACGAAGCGCGCGAAGTCGATTCCCGCACCGGCGATGTGCTCAGCGGCGGCATGGAGGACTATCGCATTCCCGGCATCGCGGACACGCCCGTGATCGACATCCATTTCGACGAGGGCGGGTTCGAGCACGTGCTCGGCGGCAGCGTCGG
>CADEDX010000322.1 GCA_902826195.1 uncultured Bradyrhizobium sp.
CGATCTACGTGGTGTTTTTGGTCACCATCACCTTCACGATCTATTTCCCGAAGGTGGTGCTGTGGCTGCCGAAGCAGGTGATCCCGGAATCGGTCGGTTGCTTCAAGGCACCGGGAGGCACGGGGTACATCTGCCCGAACTGATTGTGCTCACACGACCAACGGTCTTCATGCCCCGCGTAAGCGGGGCATCCAGTACGCCGAGGCGTTGAATTTGAATCGAGAGGGCGCGGCGTACTGGATCATCCGCCTTCGCGGATGATGACAGTTGAGTGGACGGCAAGCCGCGCGGCTACTTCCCCTTGCTGGTGAACTTCTTCACCGCGACCCGAAAATCTTCGGTCAGCATGGCGTCGATGATCCCCTTTTCCTCGGCATCGAGCTGCTGTTTCACCGGCGTGACCGCGGCCTGATAGACCAGCGACTTGGTCCCCGCGATCGCGGCCGGCGGGTTCTGCGCCAGCCGCTCGGCGAATTTTCGCGTTTCCGCCTTTAGCTCTGCGCCCGGAACGACGCGCGCGACCAGTCCCCATTCATAGGCCTGCTGCGCGGTAAAACTATCCTCAGCCAAAAATATCTGCAGCGCGCGACGGGTGCCGACGGTGCCGACCATGCCGACAGTGCTGCCGCCGTCCGGCGAAACGCCGATCTTGGCATAGGCCGGCGTGAAGCGCGCGTCGTCGGCGGCAATGCAGAGATCTGTAACGAAGGCGAGCCCCATGCCGGCGCCGGCGGCGGAGCCGTGTACGCTGGAGAGGACGATTTTCGGCATCCGCCGCAGCGTCTCGATGAAGGCGTGATAGTGCTTCAATAATTCGCCGACCACGGGTGCGACGGTGTCGCTGGCGGCGGCGGCGCCGATGGTCTGCAGATCGCCGCCGGCCGAGAAGGTGCGGCCTTCGCCCTCGATGACGAGCACGCGTATCGCGTCGTTGCGCTCGACCTCATGGCCGAGTTGTTCGAGCTTCTGGGCGATCGACAGGTTGATGGAATTGAAGGCTGCGGGCCGGTTCAGCGTAATGGTAGCGATCGAACCTTCGATCCGGAGCAGGGCGGGGGCGGCGGGATCATCTGGTGTCGGCATGGCTGGACCTCGGCACGTAGCGGGGTCGGTATTTAAATAGCAGAAGGTAACAGGTGACAATCCCAGGCCAGGCCTGCAAAATATCTCCTGCCGGCCGGGTGATGGCACGCTTGCGTCACCTCTTGCCATGAGGTCAGATAGAAACTGTCATCGTTCGGAGCGGACAGGAGCGCCGCTTCCAGGGAACGAGGCAGGCAAGCCGAAATCGGTGAAGAGAATACGACATGGGTCGTTCCCGTGCGTTCGAACGTAGGAAGTTACCATGACGGTGGGACCGGTTGTCATCATTGGCGCGGGCCATGCGGGCTTTCAACTCGCAATGTCGCTGCGCCAGCACGGCTTTTCCGAGCGCATTGTACTGCTGAACGATGAGGGCCATCTGCCGTACCAGCGACCGCCGCTGTCCAAGGCCTACCTGAAGGGAACCGGCGGGCCCGATAGCCTGATGTTTCGCCCGGAAAAATTCTATGCGGACCAGAAGATCGATCTGACCTCCGATCGTGCGGTGTCGATCGACCGCGCCGCGCACAGGGGGCTGCTCGCCTCGGGCCGATCGCTCGAATACGGCCATCTGGTGCTGGCGACCGGCGCCCGCAACCGGCTGCTCGATATTCCCAATGCCAACCTCGACAGTGTGCGTTACCTGCGGACGCTCGACGAAAGCCAGTCCCTGCGTGACTACATTAGTCCCGGCCAACGCGTCATCGTCATCGGCGCCGGGTTCATCGGGCTGGAATTTGCCGCGACCGCGCGGGCCAAGGGCCTCGAAGTGGACGTCATCGAGCTCGCGCCGCGGGTGATGGCGCGCGCGGTAACCGCGGAAATCTCGGAGTATTTTCAATCGCGGCACGCCGCGGCCGGCATTCGCATTCACTTTGGCGTTCAGGTCACCGGCATCGAGAGCGACGGCAGCAAGGTGACAGGCGTGAGCCTCAGCGACGGGCGCCACATCAAGGCCGATTTGATCGTGGTCGGCATCGGTGTGTTGCCCAATGTCGAACTGGCGGCGGAGGCGGGGTTGAAGGTGGCGGCCGGTATCGTGGTCGATGAGCATTTGCTGACCTCGGATCCTGATATCTCGGCGATCGGCGATTGTGCGCTCTATGCGAGCCCGCGGTTCGGCGGTGTGTTGCGGCTGGAGTCGGTCCAGAATGCCACCGACCAGGGGCGCTGCGTCGCGGCCCGGTTGACCGGCGACGTAAAACCCTATGACGGCCTGCCGTGGTTCTGGAGCGATCAGGGGCCAGACAAGCTGCAGATGGTGGGGCTGACCACCGGGTACGACCGCGTGGTGGTGCGCGGCGATCGTGCGCAGGGGGCTTTCTCGGTGTTCTGCTACAAGGCCGGGCAACTCCTCGGCATCGAGTCGGTCAATCGTGCCGGCGACCACATGTTCGGCCGTCGCCTGCTCGCCGCCAACGGCACGATCACGCCCGAGCAGGCGGCTGATAGCAGCTTCGATCTCAAGAGCGCGCTGGGTTGAAGCGCCGTAAGGTGGGCACGCGCCGCTTTGCCCGCCCTACGAAGCACGCATGACCGCCGAGACCTCAGCGGCCGTCGGCATCGATGGCGCGGCGCCCATCCGCTGAACCGAGATCGACGCCGCGGCATTGGCGTAGGTGAGCGCGTCGTGAACGGCCGCACCGCAGGCCAGTTGCGCGGCGAGCGCGCCGACGAAGCAGTCGCCGGCGCCGGTCGTATCCACTGCCTTCACCGCGTGCCCGGCAATCAACGATGCTTCGCCATTCACAAGCGCAAGTACACCACGTTTGCCCAGGGTCACACAGATGATGGCGTTCGCGTCTGCTTGCAGGAGCCTCGCCGCCTCGACAAAGCGTGCGGGCGCGTCGCTATCGTGAAGTTCGGTGTTCGCAAGAAACCCAAGCTCAGTCTCGTTGAGAACCAGGACGTCAACGAGCGCAAGCAATTCCGGTTCGCAAGCGATGGCCGGCGCTGGGTTGAGGATCGTCGTCGCACCGACCGCGCGCGCCCGTTTGAAGAAAGCGCTGATCGTGTGCAACGGAATTTCGAACTGGCTGACGGCGACGTCGCCCTGGGCCAGCGCAGGCGCGGCGACGTCCTCCGCACTGACCAGCGCGTTGGCGCCAGGCACGACCACGATGGTGTTGTCGGCGTCGGCGACTGTGATGATCGCCGTTCCCGTATGAATATCCGGCGTGTCCTGGACGAGCGCGAGGTCGACGCCTTGCGCAGTGAGGAACGTCCGCAACTGCTGGCCGAAGGCATCGGTGCCTAGCCGTCCGATCAGTGTCGTCGATGCGCCGAGCTTGGCGGCGGCGACCGCCTGATTTGCGCCCTTGCCGCCGGGAAAATAATACACGGCCTGGCCGGCGACCGTCTCGCCGACCTTCGGATGCCGGTCGGTCGTTGCCACGACATCCATATTGATGCTGCCGGCGACGAAGACGCGCCCCATATCCTAATCCCAAAATTCCTTCTTCCGCCCGATCTGGAACTCTTGCTTGACGGCGTCGATATCGGCAAGCGTCGGTAATCCCGCTTCATTGCCGAGGCGCTGGATCTTGTAACTCGAAGCCGCGCGAGCAAACTCGAAATGCTCCTGCCAGCTCTTCGAGGGACTGCTGAGATACGAGTACACGTAGGCGCCGTGAAACACGTCGCCGGCGCCGTTTGTATCGATCACGCGCTCGGGCGCGATCGGCAGTGCCGGCAGTTTGCGGACGGCGCCGGTCTCGTCATACCAGAGCAGGCCTTGTTCGCCCATGGTGACGCCGCCGACCCGGCAGCCGCGGCTCTTGAGATAATCCAGCATGCCTTCCGGCGTCTTGTCCATCTGCTCGCACAGCCGCTCGGCAACGATGGCCACGTCGATGAATTCCAGCAGCTCGTGGGTGTTTGTACGCAGGCCGCCGCCGTCGAGCGACGTCAGGATGCCGTCTTCGCGGCAGAGTTTTGCATAGTGAATCGCCGCATCCGGCTGGTGGCCGTCGACATGCAGTGCGCGGCAGCCCTTCAAATTGAGCAAGGGGAAGGGATGGATGTGCTCGTCGTCGCGGCAACGCACGATGGCGCGCTTGCCTTCCTTCGGCATGATGAAGGATAGCGATGAGGAATTGACCTTGCGCGGATGGATCGAGATTCCATACTTCGCGCTCATGTCCTGAAACATTCGGCCAAGCCAGTCATTGGCGACGGTGGCAATCAGGTCAGGCACGATGCCGAGCTTGGCGCAGCAGAATGCGGCCGTGACGGCATTGCCGCCAAAGGACACCGCATAGTCGGAGGCCACGTGTTTTTCGTCGCCGGAAGGCATGTGGTCGGTGATGAAGGTAACGTCGATATAGGTCTGTCCGATGAAGAGAGCCTGCATTCGTTTTCCGTCATGAGCTGAGGGGTGATCCCGGCCCGGCGCAGCTACATTAGCACCGGTTATCGGAAGCATTCGCTGAAATTATTCGCACCCGTGCCGTCTTTGCAGCTTGGAATGGGAGTATGAGGAGAATACGACCGATCTTTGGGGCGTCCCCCACCGGGCCGACTCTTACGGAATCGGGACATACTGCCGTATAACGGCTGATGGCTGCCAGGGTTTCCGGGCGGGCCGACAAAAGCGGAGGAAATGATGACCGTTTATTCCGGTCCCGTGTTCGACATGGCGGTCAACCAGTTCGGCGTCATCGCCAACCATCTCGAAATCCCGATGGACGAGCGCGACCGAATCCTGATGCCGAAGCGGGCCATCGCGGTTTCCTGCCCGATTCACCGCGACGATGGCACGGTTGCGGTATTCGAGGGCTACCGGGTGCAGCATCACCTCACGCTAGGCCCGACCAAAGGCGGCACGCGATTCGCGCCCTCCGTCGACATCGGGGAGGTTGCGGCACTGGCGATCTGGATGAGCTGGAAATGTGCGCTGGTCGGATTGCCCTATGGCGGCGCCAAGGGCGGCGTCAATGTCGATCTCGCCACCATCTCCCGGCGCGAACTGGAGGCGCTGTCGCGGCGCTATATGCAGGAGATGATTCCCTTCGTCGGTCCGCATACCGACGTGATGGCGCCCGACATGGGCACCAATGAGCAGGTGATGGCCTGGTTCATGGACACCTATTCGATGTATCAGGGCCGCACCGTGACCGAGATCGTCACCGGCAAGCCGGTATCGTCGGGTGGCACGCTCGGCCGGCGCGAAGCGACGGGGCGCGGCGTCGCCTATCTCGCCCGGCGCGTGCTCAAGGAGCTGTCGATCAATCCCGGCGCCGCTACTGCCGTGATCCAGGGCTTTGGTAATGTCGGATCGTACGCAGCGCTCGAGCTGCATCAATACGGGCTGAAGATCATCGCCATCAGCGATCACACCGGTGCGCTGCACGATCCGAATGGGCTCGATATTCCTGCTCTGATGCACCATGCGGGGAGGCACGGCAGCATCGCCGGCTTCTCCAACCAGCTCGCCTTCGATCCCCAACAAATCCTGACGCTGCCATGCGACGTTCTGGTGCCGGCGGCGATGGAGCGGGTGATCGACGCCAAGGTCGCCGAAAATCTCAAATGCCGCGTGCTGGCCGAGGGCGCCAATGGCCCGACCACGCCGGACGCCGATCTGGTGCTGGAGAAGCGTCAAAGTGAGGTATTCCTGATCCCCGACATTCTCTGCAATTCCGGCGGCGTCGTGGTCAGTTACTTCGAATGGGTGCAGGACCTGCAGCAATTGTTCTGGGAAGAGGAAGAAGTAACGCGGCGTGAATACGCCATCCTCGATCGCGCCTTTGACCACATGGTGCAGCGTGCCAGGGCCGACAAGATCTCGCATCGGACCGCGGCGATGGCGATCGGCGTCGAAAAGGTGCGCGCCGCCAAGAACACCCGAGGCCTGTTTCCGTGATTACCGGTCTGGACCACGTCGTCGTTCTCACCGGCGATATCGCTGCGGCTTCTGCCGCCTACCAGACGCTGTTTGCGCGCGCCCCGGCCTGGCAATATGGCGGCGATGGCGCAGAGCGTGTGCTGTTCACGCTGGATAACACGACACTGGAGTTGATGGCGCCCAGCGGCGATGACGCGACTGCCGAACGGATTCATGCCGTGATTGCCGCGCAGGGCGAGGGGCTCGCGAGCCTCTGCTTCCGGACCACCGACATCGCCAAGATGCATCGCAGGCTCGATCGGCTCGCTCTGAAGCCGGAGGCGATTGCGGAGGTCGAAAGCCGCGATGCGGTCTCGGGGGCGACGCTGTCGTGGAAGCGAACCCGCGCCGCGATGGACGCGACGCGCGGCATCCGCCTGTTCTTCCTCGAGCGCGACAAGGAGCGGCCTCTGTCGGTACGGACCACGACCGCCTCGATCACCGCGCTGGACCATGTCGTGGTCTCGACGCCGGACCCGGAGCGGGCCACGGCCCTGTATGGTGCCCGGCTCGGCCTCGACATGGCGCTAGACCGCTCGCATCCCGATTGGGGCCGGCTGATGTTCTTCCGTTGCGGCGAACTCATCGTCGAGGTCATGCACCGGCCGGGCAAGCAGGAAGACGTTTCGCGAGATCGCCTGCGCGGCCTGTGCTGGCGCGTCTCCGACATTGATGCGACACAGGCGCGGCTGGCGCAGGCCGGCGTCGACGTCTCCGAAATCCGCACCGGCCGCAAGCCGGGTACGCGCGTGATGACGGTCCGCAGCGGCACCTGCGGCGTGCCCACGCTGCTGGTGCAACCGTCGGCGGGGAAGCCGTAGCGCCGCCTCGTTCTCAAACAGCAGCCTTCGTGCTACAGCAAACATCATGTGTCTATCGGGCGACTGACTTGGCCAAGGCAAAACGGGTTCAGAAATGGCAGCGCGACCCCGAGGGGATGCGGATCCGCATTCTCGAGGCCGCCAAGCAGGAGTTCGCTGCCCATGGCCTGGCCGGCGCGCGCGTCGACCGCATCGCCGCCAACGCTGGCGCCAACAAGCGGATGCTGTACTACCACGTCGGCAACAAGGAAGACCTCTATCTGGCGGTGCTCGAAGGCGCCTATGAAAAAATCCGTTCCGAGGAGCGCGGACTCGATCTCGAACACCTCGATCCGCCCGAGGCGATCGAACGGCTGATCGATTTCACCTGGAACTATTTCCTCCGCAACCCGGAATTTTTGGCGCTGCTCAACACCGAGAACCTCGCCAAGGCGCGCCATTTGAAGCGCTCCACCAAGGTCAAGTCGATGCATTCGCCGTTCGTCGAGATGATCCGTACGGTGGTGACGCGGGGCGTCGAAAGCGGGGATTTTCGCGTCGCCGTCGATCCGGTGCAGCTCTATATTTCGATCGCCGGGCTTTGCTTCTTCTATCTCTCCAACAGCGCAACGCTCTCCGTGATCTTCGGCCGCGACCTGCTGAAGAAGGAGGCGAGGGACGAGCGGCTCGCCCACATGGTGGCGCTGGTGCTAGCGGCGCTGACGGGGAAGTCGACCGCGGATTTCGGCAAGCCCGCATTGCCGGGCGTACTGTCCCCGGCACATCAGCCGGTGTAGGCCGTCGTTCCTGCGAACGCAGGAACCCATACGCCGCGGCCCTCGATGTCCGACGGTAGTCTTTGATCCCGCATAACAATTGGCGTCGGTGGTTATGGGTTCCTGCGTTCGCAGGAACGACAGCGCAGTCCAAATTGATGCA
>CADEDX010000323.1 GCA_902826195.1 uncultured Bradyrhizobium sp.
CCAGCATGAACGGGAACGCCAGATAGTTGTGCGCGAGCTTGGCCCAGGCCGACATCGCCGCGAAGGCATCCGCGCCAAACAATGGCATAATCAGCATGCGCCCAAAGCTGACGTTGAGGCCTGACAAAGCGAGGATGATGAAACAGCTCGCCGTCAGCCAATGAGTGAAGCGTTCGAAGCCGGCGAAGCGCAGGATCGAACGCCCCGAAAATCCCTTTTGCAGACGAATCCGTCCACGCACCATCATGAAGACGGCGAGCAGAGCCAGCATACCAAGAATGGCAATGCCGCCGATCCACGGCAGTTTTCCACGATGGAAGTCGCGCCAGTCGCGTCCTGCAGGCTGGATCAGGTTGGCGGCATTCCTGTCAGGAATCGATATGCGGCCGGTGATCTTGTCACCCTCCTTCAGCGCATTCAGGAGCTTGTCTTCCTGAACGGCTTCGGCGGTCGGCTTGAAGGAAAGCTGGGCCGCCGCAGGCTGCGCGAACGCAAACAGCAGTGCGAATGCTGCGAGCTTGAAAATTGAAAGTGAGCCTGGCATGTGCACAACGCCCTTTTGGTTATCGGAATTAAGTATTGGCCGCCGCACCGGAGCGCGGCGGTCGCAGCATCAGCCGGTCGGTGAATCGGCGTAAGCCGTCTTCCAGCCCCACATGCCGGAGCCGTAACCGCGCTTCATCACCCGTTCCTTGTAGATCTCGGCGATGATCGCGCCGTCGCCGGCGAGCAGCGACTTGGTCGAACACATCTCGGCGCAGATCGGCAGCTTGCCTTCGGCGAGGCGGTTGGCGCCGTATTTGGCGTATTCGGCCGGCGTGGAATCGGCTTCCGGGCCGCCCGCGCAATAGGTGCACTTGTCCATCTTGCCGCGCGATCCGAAATTGCCGACCTTCGGGTATTGCGGCGCACCGAACGGACAGGCGTAGAAGCAATAGCCGCAGCCGATGCAGAGATCCTTGGAGTGCAGCACCACGCCGTCGGCCGTGGTGTAGAAGCACGACACCGGGCAGACCGCGGCGCATGGCGCATCCGTGCAATGCATGCAGGCCATGGAGACCGAGCGCTCACCGGGCTTGCCGTCATTGATGGTGACGACGCGGCGGCGGTTGATGCCCCACGGCACTTCATGTTCGTTCTTGCAGGCCGTAACGCAGGCGTTGCACTCGATGCAGCGGTCTGCATCACACAGAAATTTGACGCGAGCCATGATCTATTCTCCTCTCACGCCGCTTGGATCTGGCACAGGGTCACTTTGCCCTCGTGCATGCCGGTCACCGGATCGTAGCCGTACGAAGTGATGGTGTTGACGCTTTCGCCGAGCACAATCGGATCGGCCCCCTTCGGATATTTGCCGCGTTGGTCGACGCCCTGAAACCACCCGCCGAAGTGGAACGGCATGAACGCCACGCCCTTGCCGACACGGTCGGTCACCAGTGCCTTGACCTTCGCTTTCGAGCCGTTTTCCGGACCGGTCACCCAGACCCAGCCGCCGTCCTTGATACCGCGCTCGGCGGCATCCGAGGTGTTGACCTCGACGAACATGTCTTGCTGCAGTTCGGCGAGCCAGCGGTTCGACCGCGTCTCCTCGCCGCCGCCTTCATACTCGACCAGACGACCCGACGTCAGGATGATCGGGAACTGCTTGGCAAGCCCCTTCTCCACCGCGGCCTTCTGGACCGAGAAGCCGAGATTGGCCATGCGGAACTGACGTCCGTCCGGACGCGTCGGGTATTTGGCGATGAGATCAGGACGCGCCGTGTAGATCGGTTCGCGATGCACCGGCACGGGATCGGGCAGATTCCACGCCACCGCGCGGGCCTTGCCGTTGCCATACGCCATCACGCCATGATCGAGCGTGACGCGAATGATGCCGCCGGACAAATCGACCGCCCAGCCGACGCCATCGGGATTGTTGCCGCCGATCTTCTGGATCGTCGCCAGTTCGGCTTCGGTGAGTTCCTTGTCCCAGCCGAGTTTCTTCAGCAGTCCGAAAGTGAACTCGGGATAGCCGTCGGTCAGTTCCGAGCCCTTGCTGTAGGAGCCTTCGGCCAGCAGGTTGACGTTCTTCACCGAGCCGTCCGGCTGCTTCTCCTCGTACACCACGCCGAAACGGGCGCGGAACGTGCCGCCGCCGTCCTTGGCGTGCAGGTTGGTGTTGTAGAGCGTATGCGTGCCCGGATGCTTGATCTGCGGCGTGCCCCAGCACGGCCAGGGCAGGCCATAATAATCGCCGCCGATCTCGGGCTCGTCGGCCTTGGCGCGCAGGCTCACCAGGTCGAACTTGCCCTGGTTGTTCATGTGCGCCTTCAGCCGCTCCGGCGACTGGCCGGAATAGCCGGTCGAGAAGCCGCCACGGTTGATTTCCCGCAACACGTCCTCGGGCAGCGGACGGTTGTTCTCCACCTTGATGTTCTTGAACATCTGATCGGCAAAGCCGAGCTTCGACGAAAGCCGGTAGATGATTTCGTAATCGTCCTTCGATTCGAATATCGGCTTGACGATCTGCTCGCCCCACTGGATCGAACGGTTGGAAGCCGTGCGCGAGCCTGAAGTCTCGAACTGGGTACAGGCCGGCAGCAGGTACGTGCCGTTCTTGCGCTCGGAGATCGCGGCGAACGTAGTTGGGTGCGGATCGGCGACCACGAGCAATTCCAGCTTCTCCAGGCCCTTCACCATCTCGGTCATGCGCGGCACGGTATTGCCGCCGTGCCCCATGATGACCACGCCCTTCACCGCATCGCGCTGGTCGACGTCATCAGGGTTGGCGAGCGTCGCATCGAACCAACGGGTCCACGGGATGCCCGGCAATTCCATGTTCTGCTTGCGGGTGCGCGCCGGACGGCCCGACTTCGCCGGCACCTCATCGAAACGCGCCTGCAGGAAGTCGTAGTCGACCTCCCAGACCCGCGCCCAGTGCTTCCAGGCACCCTCGACGAGGCCGTAATAGAGCGGGAGCGTCGTGATATCGAGGCCGATATCGGTTGCGCCCTGTACGTTGCAGTGGCCGCGGAAGATGTTGGCGCCGCCGCCGAACGTGCCGACATTGCCGGTTGCCAGCAGCAGATTGCAGTACGCGCGCACGTTGGCGGTGCCGACGGTGTGCTGGGTGCCGCCCATGCACCAGATGAAGGTCGCGGGTTTTTGCTTGGCGAAGGTCTCGGCAACCTTCTTCACCTGTTCGCCGGGAATCCCTGTGACACGCTCGACTTCTTCCGGCGTCCACTTCGCGACTTCGGCGCGGATCTGGTCCATGCCGTAGACGCGCTGCTTGATGAATTCCTTGTCTTCCCAACCATTGTTGAAGATGTGGTGCAGCATGCCCCAGATCACCGCGATGTCGGTACCGCTGCGGAATCGGACGTATTCAGTGGCATGCGCCGCGGTGCGGGTGAAGCGCGGATCGAGCACGAATACGTTGGCGCGGTTGATCTCTTTGCCGGTCAAAATGTGCTGCAGCGAAACAGGATGCGCTTCGGCGGCATTCGACCCCATGAAGACGATGGTCTTCGAATTCCTGATGTCGTTGTAGGAGTTGGTCATCGCGCCGTAGCCCCAAGTATTGGCGACGCCGGCGACGGTGGTGGAGTGGCAGATGCGGGCCTGGTGGTCGATCGAGTTGGTGCCCCAGAACGCCGCGAATTTGCGGAACAGATAGCCGCCTTCGTTGGAAAATTTCGCCGAGCCCAGCAGATAGACCGAATCAGCACCGGACTTGGCGCGGATTTCGAGCATCTTGTCGCCGATCTCGTTGATGGCCTGATCCCACGCGATCTTCTGCCACTCGCCGTTGACGAGTTTCATCGGGTATTTCAGCCGGCGATCGCCGTGCACGAGTTCGCGCACCGAAGCGCCCTTGGCGCAATGCGAACCGCGGTTGATCGGGCTGTCCCACGCCGGCTCCTGGCCGACCCAGACGCCGTTCTGCACTTCGGCGATCACGGTGCAGCCGACCGAGCAATGCGTGCAGATGTTCTTTTTGATTTCCGTCGGCGCGCCGACGATCTTCGGTCCAGCCTGCGCCTTGCGCACCGAACCAAGCGGCATCAGCCCGATCGCCGCGCCCGCACCGGCAGCCAGACCGGAGCGTCGCAAAAATGTGCGGCGGTCGAGAACGCCGGACGCGAGGCCGGCGGCGATGCCCTGCAAGCGCGCCCTGCCCGCGGACCCTTCTTTTCGTTTGATCAGCATGTGCGTTTTCCCATCAATAGCGGTTGACGCGATAGTAGTTTTTGACGTGATCGGTTTCCTTGTAGCGCGCCTTGACGCGCTCGGCCTGCGACTCGTCCGCCACCGCTTCGCTGCCTGCGAGCGGCACGACGGCTGCCGCCGCGACCGCCGAGCCGCCCATCAGAAACAGGCTGCGCCGATCCACTCCCGCGGCGCACGACTTACCTTTGTCGTCAGATGGTTTGCTCATTGCGATCTCTCCTTTTTTCACGTTGCCTTTCGCTGTCACTCGGACAGCGTGAAGGCCTCGGATTCCAGTTCCATGAAGACGCGGCCGGTGCGGCCGACGGCTCGGTAGAACCGCGCTGATTGCGACATTTCCAGATCGGCGAACATCCGTGCCGCCCATGGCTTGAGATGCCGCTCGAAAAAACGCGCCTGTTCGGCGAACTCGGCTTCGAAGTCGTTACGTGCAAGCCCTGCCATGACCTCTAGCAAGATGGCGATGTGATCTTCCGGCTCGCGCGAGGTGCCGGCGCGCTCGATTCTGAGCGCATCCAGATCTTCGCGCACCCGCGCCAGCGGGCGCTCGTGAAGGAAGCCGGTCAGATAGTAGGAGGCATAGGGCAACAGCTCGCCGCGGCCAAGGCCGATGAAGAGGTCGAAAAATTCCTTGCTGACGGCGCGATCGTCGGTCGCTGCGGCTGCCGCAGCGAGTTCGATGTGCGCCATGCCGAGATCGGATGCGTCGCCTTGCAGCGTCGCCACACGCCGGAGCGTGTCGGCGTCAGGCGCCTTGCCCAGCAGTAACGACAGCAGACCGTATTCCGCTGCGCGCAATTGATCGATCTCATCGACCTCGATGTGAGATTTCACCGGATCCTCGGGTGTTCCGTACAGATCTGGACGCAGCACGAAGCGCTCGACCTGTGTCAGCGCCTCGACGGCAAGAACGCGCTCCGCCGGAATGCGCGACCACGCCGAAACCGACGGCTGCGCAATGCCCAGTTTACGCGCCAGCGACCCAACGCCACCCGCTGTCTTGATAGCTAGTTCCAGCCCGGCATCACGCATGGTGGTACCGATTCTCCTGCCGCACTCGCGCCCACCCGTCCCCAGGCAAACAAACTTAGAACTGGAATTATTCCAAGCTGAGAGTTTCTAACATAGGCTGTGCCTATGTCCGTAGAAACTTTTGTCTAAACAATCGGTTTTGCGGTGCCATGACGTCGCAGTGATTGCTGCGACGCAACAGGTCTTATCATCTGAGAATCTTTGGTCGACACGGATTCGCCCACATTGCTGTCGCGCGTTGAAATGGCTTCTGTTTCTGCCGCAGCCGATTCATTCGTCCGCCTGAGAGGCTGTTCCGGCAGATGGGCCTGCAGTTCCTCCGGCAGATCACGCGCTGACGTCTCTTGAAGAGAGCCTGTCACGCCATCTTTAAAGTTTAAGTCGGAATTGATCGTTTCGGCTGCAGGTTCACCCATGATCTGCGACACCAGCCGCGCCACATCGATACCCGCTCCAAGTTCGCCCCCGCCCGGAACTCCACCCGGCGCATTCCAGTCATAGGCATATTCGAGCGCTGGACTGACGTAGTCGCGAATAGCGGGATCCAGCGCCCATGATTTTCGCAAAGCTGCATTGCGTAAATGTTCGGGCACACCCTTGCGCAGAAACGCGGTGATGTCGGTGCTTCCCGTCAGTTCTTCGAGCTTCGGCAAGGTCGAGCGATCTAATTGCGGCTTGTCATCGCCTTGCGGTGCGGCAGAGCCGGCCGTTTCGGCGTTTTCGTCCGTTGGCACGTCCGGCTTTGACTCCGGTTGTCGCGCCTCCTGCTTGCGCTGTGACCATCGCGCCAGAAAGCCTCGATCGACGTCGTCAGGACCACTCATCGGCGTCCCGTCCCTTCATCCGGCCGACCGTCCGGCACGCGAGGCCGATCGCCCGTCGCGCGATCGCGCTTGCGCTTGTGGAACACGCGCTCGACATGGAAGCGATCCACAAAGGCCGCGACCCACGACGCGATTTCGGGTGGCATCGGCACGGTGCCGATCACGTCGCAGCCACTTTCGAACATCGCCTCCCCTTCGGTCGGATCGGCGGTGACCTTGGTCAGTTCGAGCTCGGCGCCACCATCCTGGCGCCGCAACGCGACCCAGATGCGCGGTGCGCCGTCGGCAAGGTTATCGCGATAATTCGCCGTTTCCGCGCTGAACAGTTCGATGCTGGCCGCGCCTGCATAATAAGTCGTGGCATCGGCCTCCGTGGACAGCGCGGTCCATGGAGCCGTCGCCGGCACCTCGTCCAGGATCAGCGCCGGAGACCACAGCTCATCGATCCAGGGATTGTCGACCGAACGGCGCCGCACCACCACGCCGACCTCGCGGGACGCTTCCGTCATGGCTACTCCCGATCCTCTCTGCGGCGGATCATGTGACGGCCGCACCTGCCGCCAGCGGCAGGCCCGCGACCAGATTTTGCGGCTTCAATCTCACCACCTTGTCCGCGCCCATGGCAAGGATGAGATAGACCGGCTTGTCGCCGACCCGCTCATCCACCATCCGCGCATCCTCGAAGCTCAGCCGCATCAAGGCCACGATACGCCCGGCAATGTCGTTTTCCAGGCGCTCGCCGCGCCACAGCGCATTGCCGATCCGCGTCGCCTCGCTGTCCAGGCCGACAAACCAGCGCCAATCGCGATCCTCGATCGAGGCGGTTGTTTCGACGCTGACGGTAACGCCGAGCAAATGCGCAACCCAGCGCTCGATGACCCGGCACAGCCCGGCGCGCGCCTTGGCGTTGCCGCCGAGATTCATCGCCATCGCGTGCGCGTCCGACCGCGACCAATAGCTCCAGGCGTTTTCGTCATCCATCACGTCCATCTCGCCAAAGGATTTCGGCTGTTGCAGCATCGCTGTTAGCGGCGACGAATGCAGGTCGTTTTGCGCATGCTGCTCCGCCTCAATCACTTCCGCGTCGGCCAACAGCAGCGTGCCGTCGTGAACGGCTGCCAGCTGGCTGCGATAGAACAACTCCGCGGCGCGCAGCACGTAGGGATCCTCGCAGCCTTCGAGCGCATTGCGCAGGATCAGGTGGCACAGTTGCGACAGGAAGATCGGCGGCAGATCGCCAGCGCCCTTGCGGGCCAGCGCGACATAGACCGCCTCCAGCGAGGGCGCCGCCAGCAGCCGGTCGCGGAAACTCATCATGAAGGACCAGTTTTCGCGCGCGTCGACATCGGCCAGCCGCGCGATGTCCGCGTCCGACACGGCGCGCAGCGGGTCGGCCATCAGGCGCGCATGCAGGTCGCGCTCGGCATCGCAGGCGTCCGCCGGCGGCATCAATTCGGGCCGCGCCAGATAGGCCATGATGAGTTCAGGCGTCGCCATCAGCCCACCATGATCGGCGCGGCGCGTGAGATGATGGCCCGAGGCGACCCAGAATTCTCTCATGTGCGATCCTTGGTCGTGGCGCCGGCTTTGATCAGCCCGCGAAGATCGACCTCTTCGGCAGGCTCGCCCTCGCCT